>CAZXAI010000049.1:0-10911 GCA_964638265.1 uncultured Zetaproteobacteria bacterium | reverse complement strand
AAACCGGACAGAAATCCGGCGCTACGGGAAAACAGGCCTGTTCATCCACATGGACGACTTTAACGATTTCCGGAATGACATCGCCAGCCCGGCGCACGATCACGTTGGCCCCGCTATAGACCTGTTTGCGTTGCAGCTCATCCATATTATGCAGTGTGGCGCGCGATACGATGACGCCACCGACCGCGACGGGCGCCATCTCAGCAACCGGTGTAATCACGCCGGTTCTGCCGACCTGCCAGATAATATCCTGCACCTGGGTCAGCACTTCTTCCGCCGGGAATTTGTGCGCAATAGCCCAGCGCGGCGAGCGAGCTACCGAGCCCATGCGATCCTGCAAGGCGAAATCATCCAGTTTATAGACCACGCCGTCGATTTCATAAGGCATATCGCTGCGCTGCTGTTGTAACTGCTGATAGCGCGCCAGCAGGCCTTCCACATCGCTGGCTATGGCAGTTTCCTGCACGGCAAAGCCGAAATCGCGCAATAGCGCCAATAGCGCCGATTGGCTGGCGGCCAACTGGCGACCACCGAGGCCAACGCCATAGGCAAAGAAATTCAGGCGTCGGCGGGCGGTCACTGCGGCATCGAGCTGGCGTAGCGAGCCGGCGGCGGCATTGCGCGGATTGGCAAAGGGGGCGGCACCGGCAGCATCCTGACGGGCGTTGAGTTCAGCAAAGGCGGCTTTCGACATATACACTTCACCGCGTACTTCCAGCACTGCCGGCAGGGTTATATCCGCGTTATTCCTGTGCACCTTAAGGTGCCACGGAATATCGGCGATGGTGCGAATATTGTCGGTGACATCTTCGCCGCTGGCGCCGTCTCCGCGCGTCGCGGCTACGGTTAAGTGGCCATGCTCATAACGCAGATTGACCGCCAGGCCGTCTATTTTGGGCTCGATAATAAAACGCAGCCGGTCTGCACCCAGGTGATCCCGAATGCGCTGTTCAAACTGTGTTACGGCATCATCATCAAAGGCATTGGCCAGTGATAACAGCGGTTCGCCATGCTGTCGTGGGGTGAATGTCGCGGAAGGCGGCGCACCGACGGTCTGCGTCGGTGAGTCTGCCGGCACCGGTTCGCCCAGTTCCGCCTCCAGTGCTTGCAGTTGACGCAGCAGGCGGTCGTATTCCGCATCAGCAATGACCGGTGCATCCAGGGTATAATAACGGTAATTGTGTTCCTTCAGTGTGATGCGCAGGGCATCAATACGTTGCTGGAGCGTCGAAATATCGTTATCCCTGTGCTGCTGTGCTGTTTCCACCCGCCACTCCGCGTTTGTCGCCGGCTGGCCGGGCCAGCATCCCGTCTATGGTATGAAGCACAGGCGCCGACATCCAGTCCACAGCGCCGATCAGGTGTTTGAGTACCTTGCCATCGCGGTCGATCAGGAATGATTCAGGATAACGGAATACGCCATACTGGCGTGACACCGCAGCATCGGCATCATGTAACACCTGAAACGGCATTCTGTATTCTTTCATAAAATCGGCCAGATCTTCGCTGCGTTGATCGACCGATACGGCGACAATTTTCAGGCCGCGTGCCGCATATTTATCATGCAACAGCGCCATGGATGGAATTTCCTTGCGGCAAGGCGGACACCATGTGGCCCAGAAGTTGAGTAGCAATACCTCGCCCTTGGGCAGCGATTGCATCACGCCGTTCACGTCCGGCAGGGTGAATTCGGTCAGGTAGTCGCCCTGCCGCACCGATGCCGGCGCTTCCGGCAAGGCCAACCATATGGCGCTACCGATCGCGGCAAAAATACCGAGCAGCACGAACCAGCGGGATGCTCTTGATAGCGTATCGGGCTGGCCGTTCATCATGCCGGAGCCGCCAATGCGGCCAGGGATGCCTGTAAATCCGCCGCCGCTACCCGGTGTTTGAACAGGGTCTGCCCATCCACCAGTAATACCGGCACATCGAGCCCGTAGCGAACCAGCAGCGTCTTGTCGCGATCAACATTGATGGTTTCCCATGAGCATAAGCCCTGTTTGGCCACCGCCGCAACGACTGCCTTGGCATCCTCGCACAGGCAGCAATCACGGCGGCTGAGTAGTTGAATATGAGGCAGGCTCATCGGCCAGGCGTTAATTCCCTGCCGGGTGTTTTTTTGGCAGCTTGATCAGCGCAAACACCTGGTCGCCATGCCGATCCAGCATCACCCGCAGCAACTGACCCGGCTTGAACTTCCTGGCCAGTTTCGAAAAGGCTCTGATATTGTTTATATCTTTGCCATTGATGCGATAAATCACATCGCCACGCTGGATGCCGCCGCGTGCTGCCGGCATGCCGGGCTGCACCTGCTGAACCACGACGCCGCGCTTGACGCGGGTCTCCAGTCTGGCCGACAGATCAGATGTCAGGTTATCCACTACCATGCCGAGGCGTACTTTAGAGCTGTTCAGGTTTGGATGCCTGTTGCCGGCACTGGCACCATCGTCCATGGCTTCCACCTTGACGGTGATGGTTTTGTGCTTGCCGTTGCGAATCACGCCGATTTTGACGCGGTCGCCCGGCGTATGGCGCGCCACCAGCAGCGGTAAGTCATGCGCCTTGTGAATGGCTTTGCCGTCAATCGACACAATCACATCACCCGGCAAAACCCCGGCCTTGTCGGCTGCTGAACCGGCCACCACCTGCGGCACCAACGCGCCCTGACGGTCTTTCAAGTTGAGCGCCTGCATGGTTTCCTTGTCCACATCGGTGATGAGCACGCCGAGCCGCGCCCGTGTCACATGGCCTTTCTCACGCAAGTCATCGATGACTGATTTGGCCAGATTAATCGGAATGGCAAAGCCGATGCCGTTGTTGCCGCCGCTGCGCGAATAAATAGCGGTATTAATGCCAATCACTTCGCCTTTGGTGTTGAATAGCGGGCCGCCGGAGTTGCCCGGATTGATGGCTGCGTCGGTCTGGATAAAATCATCATAAGGGCCGGAACCAATCACACGCCCTTTGGCCGAAACAATGCCCGCAGTGACGGTTTTCTCCAGTCCGAAGGGGTTGCCGATAGCCACGACCCAGTCGCCCACGCGCAGCTTGTCGGAATCACCCAGATGCACAGGTTTCAGGCGTTTGTGCGCCTTGAATTTGATCAGGGCGACATCCAGCTTGGGATCGGTACCGATAATTTTGGCCGGATACTCTGTGCCGTCGCTCATTTTGACGACCACTTCGTCAGCGCCTTTTACCACATGGTTGTTGGTGATCACATAGCCGTCTGCCGTCAGGATAAAACCGGTGCCGAGCGCATGCCGATCCTGGGGCTGCTGACGCGGCATATTACGCAGGAAGTCGTTAAAGAAATCATCAAACGGCGTGCCGCCATGCGGTGAGCCGAATCCCGGTGGCAATCCCCGCTGGGCCAGTTTTGCATGTTGGGTGGTGCTGATATTGACAACGGAATCAGCTTGCGCCTCGGCCAGGTCGGCGAAGCTTTCGGGCATGGCCTGGGCATGTGAAATCCACATGACTGCAAAAAATAATACGGGGAATAATCGTTTAATGTGATTCAACCTGAACTCCTTGAATGAAAATGCAGCCCGATTTGTAAGGCTGGCGGATGAAAAAAAGATGAAAATTTTGTGTCAATGTGATGAAACAAGCATGCTCTCTGAGCCATGATCCTTTGATTGACCCAACACGCGCACCATGCGCACATCCAGGCCGGATTGGCGCGGACTGTCTTTCAGGCGCGACTTGTACCAGAAATAATACACCAGCACTGCCGCCATGCCGCCCAGTCCGGCCAGCGCTTCAACGGCTGGCCAGCCGAAATACAGAGCCATGCTGCGCAGGCCCAGTCCGGCAGCCACAAAGGCGGCCATGGGTACGGCATACAAGCGGAAGGCAATACGCAATAGCGCATGATCCGGCACTGCCAGCAATACGCGATCACCGACGTTGGCATGGATGTGATTGGGCACACGCAGCTCAATGATACGTTCCACCCATGAGCCCATGGTGGCGCACGAAGCCTTGCCGGCGCAATCGCCACAGGCGCTGGCGCGCCGACCGCTGACTACGGCATCCTGCCCCTCTACTGCAATCACTGTGACTTGCTGTTCCAACCTTTACTCCTGTGTCGAATCGGAAAAAAACGCACTATACATCATGCTTCTATGCTTGCGCCAGTGAAACCGACGGGCTTATCGGATTATCTATCCGGCAGACTTGTCCATGCCGATCAACTGAAACAGTTCCAGTCTGGAGGACGGGTTTTTCATAAATGCCCCGGTCAGCTTGGATGTGGTAGTCCATGCATTGGCCTTGTGGATGCCCCGGTGGCACATGCAAAAATGCTGGCACTGGATAATCACCGCCACTCCTTTCGGGTTGAGCACCTCATCAATGGCATTGGCAATCTGCATGGTCAGTTTTTCCTGTACCTGCAGACGCTTGGCATAGCCTTCGACCACGCGCGCCAGCTTGGACAGGCCGACCACGCGATCACGCGGGATATAGGCTACATGCGCCTTGCCGACAAATGGCACCATATGATGTTCGCAGTGGCTGTGCACATCGATATCGGAAACCAGCACCACCTCGTCATAACCGCACACCTCCTCAAAGGTTTTGAGCAGGTGTTCGCGCGGATCTTCGCAGTAACCGGAGAAATGTTCACACATGGCGGAAAGCACGCGCGCCGGCGTTTCCTGCAATCCTTCCCGGTTTACATCTTCGCCCATATATTCCAGCAGGCCGCGCACATGCGCCATGCCCTGGATATTTTTCGGATTGTTCTGGTCAAAATCTTCAGTCACGCATTCA
Source organism: uncultured Zetaproteobacteria bacterium (assembly GCA_964638265.1). Lineage (GTDB taxonomy): Bacteria > Pseudomonadota > Zetaproteobacteria > Mariprofundales > Mariprofundaceae > Mariprofundus. Next base: position 6,132 of record CAZXAI010000049.1, on the reverse strand, counting down.
CTTCCTTTTGTCGCTTTCTTTTCAATATTTACGAAGCAGCATGGCGCAAATGTTAGGAGGAACCATGTTCACTGTCGATTTATTGCGTCATGGTGCGCTGGAGGGGGGCATGAAATATCGGGGTAAAACCGATGACCCGCTAACCGGTGCAGGGCGGGCGGCCATGGATCAGGTTTGGCAACAACTGGCCGGAGATGTGGATTATATTATCAGCTCACCATTACGTCGCTGTGCGGTTCCGGCCAGAGCGTGGGCGGCGCAATCCGGTATTGATTGCGTGATCGAGCCGCGACTGGCCGAAATGGATTACGGCGCATGGGAAGGTAAAACGATGGCAGCGATTGAGCAGGCATACCCCGGCATGCTGGCGCGCTGGCGAGCCGATCCGACCGGCATGCGACCGCCCGGCGGAGAATCCCCGGAAGAGCTGCGCATCCGTTTGGCGGACTGGTGGGCAGAAGCCAGGGAACAGTTTGATGGCTCTCATATCCTGGTCGTGGCGCACTCCGGCAGCCTGCGCATGCTGATTGCGCTGTTGCTGGAGCAAACGATTGCATACACACGCAGCATGGATATGCCATACGCCTGTCTGCACCGGATTACGCATCCGCATGGTGATGTAAATTATCGGCTGTGCAAGCAGACCGGTTGCTTTACATGCTGACGACTCCGATGAATTTCACGCTGCGTCAGGGCGGCGTGGCGGATAGCGAAGCGGTTTACCGCCTGAACAGGGAGAGTTTTTCTGAATACTGGTCGAGAGCATCCCTGTTTTCGGCCCTGGAATCCGGTTACGACCTGATCGTTTGTGAACTGGAGGGTCAGCCCGTCGCCTATCTGCTGAGCCTGACCATCCTCGATGAAATCCAGATCATGCAAATTGCGGTTGCCCCGGACTACCGTCGTCAGGGCCTTGCCCGGCGCATGACCGAGGCGCTGATTACTGCTGCAACCGCCCGCTCGGTCACGCTGGAAGTGCGCGCATCCAACCATGCGGCCCGCAACCTGTACACCGGGCTGGGTTTTGAAGAAGTCGGCTGGCGCAAAAACTATTATGCGCCCAACCGCTCAGGACACCGTGAAGACGCCATTCTGATGACCAGACATATTGAACGATCCGACGATTGACGGGTTGCCGGAAAGAACCGTGCCGATAAACCAATCAGCTGTTTATACAAGTACCGGCTGACCGGTGCCGGGAAACGTTTGCTGGCATCCGGTGTGTCAAAAGCCATTGCCGCCAGACTGGATATCCAGATCAATGATCATTTTGCTCACCCTGTTGTGCCAAGGGAATGGTTTCTGCTTCCTCTGTTTGTGATTGATGCGGTCGTGGCAAAGATAAAAGACGGGTCATTCACAGTATCCGTAATAGCCTTATTTTTACAGTGTTTTTTGACGCTGTTTTCTTGACCATCCCAGGCCTCGGGTGCAGCGTGCCCGGCTATCTTGAAATCCCAGTGAGTGCAGTGGAACGAACATGAAATTAAGCGGTGCGGAAATCCTAGTTGAATGTCTGAAGCGGGAAGGTGTGGATACCATTTTCGGTTATCCCGGCGGCGCCGTATTGCAGATCTACGATGCCATCTTCAAACAGGATCATTTCAAACACTTCCTCGTGCGCCATGAACAGGGCGCCCTGCATGCCGCCAGCGGTTATGCGCGCGCTTCCGGCAAATGCGGCGTGGCACTGGTCACCTCCGGCCCGGGTGCGACCAATGCGGTTACCGGCCTGGCCGATGCGCTGGCTGATTCGACGCCGATTGTCTGCTTTTCCGGACAGGTGCCATCGGGGCTGATTGGTAATGATGCCTTTCAGGAAGCCGATGTGGTCGGTATTACCCGCTCAGCCACCAAACATAATTTCCTGGTCAAGCATGTTGAGGATCTGGCTCTGATCATCCGCCAGGCATTTCATATCGCCACCTCCGGCAGACCCGGCCCGGTGCTGGTCGATATCCCCAAGGATATCAGCATCAATATCTGCGAATTCGAGTGGCCGGAATCCGTCTATATGCGTTCCTATCAACCGGTTAGCAGCGGTCATCCGGGGCAGATTAAAAAAGCGGTCAGGAAAATGCTGGTCGCTCAGCGTCCGGTGCTTTATTCCGGCGGTGGCATTATGAATGCCGCCGGCAGCGCATCACTGTTGCGGGAATTATCGCATACGCTGAATGCGCCGGTGACCAACACCCTGATGGGGCTGGGCGGCATCCCCTATGACGATGATCATTTTCTCGGCATGCTGGGCATGCACGGCACTTACGAGGCCAATATGGCCGTCTCGCACTGTGATCTGCTGATTGCGGTCGGAGCGCGCTTTGATGACCGGGTGACCGGCAAGATCGAGGCCTTTGCGCCGGATGCAACGGTGATTCATATTGATGTGGATCCATCATCCATTTCCAAGAATATTCATGCCCATTTACCCATCGTCGGCGATGTGAAAGTGGTGCTGACCCAGCTGCTGGAAGAAATCGCCCGCAAAAACGGCCAGCCGGATACGACGGCGCTGGAGCTGTGGTGGGAGCAGATTGAGGAATGGCGCGCTGTGGACTCGCTGCATTTCGAACAGGAGGAGAAGGAGCCGATCAAGCCGCAGACCGTGATTCGCAAGGTACATGCCCTGACCGGGGGGGATGCGATTATCGCCACCGATGTCGGCCAGCATCAGATGTGGGCGGCGCAGCATTATGGCTTTCGTAAGCCCAACCGCTTCCTGACGTCCGGCGGATTGGGCACGATGGGTTACGGCCTGCCGGCAGGTTTGGGCGCGCAGATTGCCATGCCGGATGAACGCGTCGTGGTATTTACCGGCGATGCCTCGGTTCAAATGTGTATTCAGGAGCTGGCGACGATGTATCAATACAAATTGCCGGTGGTGATTATTATTCTGAACAATGCCTATATGGGCATGGTGCGGCAGTGGCAGGAAATGTTCTATGAATCGCGCTATTCGCACTCTTATTTTGATGCCCTGCCGGATTTTGTCAAACTGGCCGAAGCATTCGGCGGTGTTGGCATGCGCGTGGCAGCCGTGTCGGAGCTGGATGCGACATTGAAAGCGGCATTCGAGGTGGATGGCGAAAGCTTTGTGCTGGTGGATGTGGCCGTATCCAGAGAAGAGAATGTCTATCCCATGGTGCCTGCAGGGGCGGCGTTGAATGAGATGGTGTTGTCATGAGACATACAATTACAGTATTGGTAGAAAACGAATTCGGCGTGCTGACCCGCGTGGCCGGGCTATTTTCAGCGCGTGGTTATAATATCGAAACCCTGAATGTCGCCCCGTTGCAGGATAAGACAATCAGTCGCATGACACTGGTCACGCGTGGTGATGAACGCATTATCGAGCAGATCAAAAAGCAGCTCAATAAACTGATTCCCGTGATCAAGGTCGAAGATATTTCCCATGCTGTGCACCTGGAGCGCGGCATGCTGATGGTCAAGGTGAAGGCCTGTGGCGACCACTGTGATGCCTTGCTGGAACTGGTGGAGCGTCATGACGGCAAAGTGATTGATGATCATATCGACAGTCATATGATCCTGGAGTTTACCAGCAGGGTGGAAATACTGGATGCTATTCTGACAGAGCTGGAGTCGTACGATATTATTGAAACAAGCCGCACCGGCCCGCTGGGTATGCGCCGGGGCCTGGAAGGATTTACAGTCTAGCCCGGGCTTAGTTGCCCTTGAGAGCCTCGACCAGCTTAACCATATTATCGGGTGGAAATGGCTTTTGCAGAAAGTGTAAATTGCCGATCAGGCCGCGCAAATTACTGCGTCCGGATATGACGATGGTTTTTACCTCGGGCGCATGCCGGCTAACCTGCTGATGCAATTCATAACCATTCATCTGCGGCATATTGTAATCCGTAATCAGAATGCCGGGGTGCAGCTGCTTGCTCTTCATGTGTGACAATGCATCTTCGGGGCGGGTAAATGTATGCACCCTGTGTCCGTCGCTGGACAGCAGAAATGCAAGAAACTCGCATACATCCGGATTATCATCGACGATGTAAATAGGCATAATACTACCATCTCCCACTCAAGATAGTATTATATAGTTGAAAAATGATTGCCTGTCAATTTTTCAGCACGGCGCGAGTGCCGCGCCGTGCCTTATGCCGCTATCAGATATGAATGGCACGCCCATCCGAATCGAGCACCGATTCGTGAATCATTTCCGATAAGGTGGGATGCGGGAACATGTGGTGAGCCAGTTCTGCTTCGGTAGTTTCCAGCGTTTTGGCCACGCCCAGCGATACAATCATTTCGGTCGCTTCCGCTCCGACAATATGCGCGCCGAGCAATTCACCCGTCTCGGCGTGGAAGATGGTTTTGACCATGCCGTCGGTCTCGGCCAGCCCCATGGCCTTGCCGTTGGTGTTGTAGGACATGCGTCCGACTTTATATGGAATACCCGCTGCCTTGCACTGATGTTCCGTCTTGCCGATGGAACCGACCTGCGGCTGGCAATAGGTGCAGCCCGGCACATTGCCGTAATCGACCTTGTGCGGATGCCTGCCGGCAATCGCCTCGACACACACAATGCCTTCATGGCTGGCCACATGCGCCAGCGCCGGCGCACCGACCACATCACCAATGGCATAGATGCCCGGATGATCGGTACGATACCAGTCGTCCACGGCAATGGTATTGCGCTCGATCTGCATGGATGTGTGTTCCGCGCCAATATGATCGGTATTGCCGATCACGCCGACAGCGACCAGGCAGACATCGCCTTCGATGCTGGCCTGCTTGCCCTGAGCTTCATATGCCACAACGGCTTTGCCATCGACATTTTTGGCCGAGGACACCATCGCGCCGGTAACGATCTTGATCTGCTGTTTCTTGAATGAGCGCGCCACCAGTTTGGAAATCTCGTGATCTTCGAGCGGCAGGATTTGATCAGCCGCCTCGATGACGGTGACATCCGAACCCATGGCCTTGTAGAAATAGGCGAATTCCATGCCAATGGCGCCGCTGCCGATGATGACCAGTTTCTTCGGCAGGGATTTCGGAGCCAGCGCCTGTTTGTAGGTGATGATGACCTCGTTATCGACATCCATGCCGGGGAAGGCGCGTGCGCGCGCACCGGTGGCGACAATCACATGTTTGGCTGTGACCTGCGTGTTCTTGCCATCGCTGTTGTTCACCATCAGCTTGTTACCGGCTTCAAATGAGGCAAAACCTTCGATATGGTCAATCTTGTTTTTCTTGAATAAAAAGCCGATGCCGCCATTCAGTTTGGCGGAAATCGCACGCGAGCGCGCTACTGCCTTTTCCAGATCCGGATTGGCCTCGGATACGCCGAGGCCCAGTGCATCGCCACTGTGCTGGATAATATTGATCACTTCGGCGGTGCGTAATAATGCCTTGGTCGGGATACAGCCCCAGTTCAGACAGATACCGCCCAGATGGGTGGATTCGATACAGGCCACCTTCAGCCCCAGCTGGGCGGCGCGAATGGCTGCCACATAACCGCCGGGGCCGGCGCCGATGACCACCACATCGTATTCGCCATCGGCATTGAACAGGCCGGCTGGTTTGAGGCTCAGTTCATGTTCCTCTTCCACCGCTTCCGCCGCATCGTGCACAGCGTGGCCGATTTCGGCTGCCGCCTGCGCCGCCGGTGCGGATTCGGCAGCCAGTTCTGCCGCTTCTTCCGCCGGGTCAGGCTCTGCCGTTGCCGCGATTTCAACGCCGGAACTCTCCGGCAAATAATCGGCAGGCACGTCCTCGCCATCTTCGGCAATCACCGCAATGGCTGCCCCCACCGGCACGATAGCGCCTGCCGGGGCAATGATTCTATGCAAGACGCCCTCATCGACGACTTCCATTTCCATGGTCGCCTTGTCGGTTTCCACTTCGGCCATCACCTCGCCGGAAACCAGCTCATCGCCTTCTTTCTTCAGCCAGCGGGCGATTTTGCCTTCGGTCATAGTCGGTGATAACTGGGTCATAAATACATCAATCGGCATGTCAGAACCTCTAAAAATAATGAACCACAAAGACACGAAGGCACAAAGAAAAGTGAATCATGTTTTTTCTTCGTGTCGTTGCGCCTTTGTGGTGGGAAATCAGATAAGTACGCCAGCTGGGCGCTCAATGTGTTTCTTCAGGGCGGCG
>CAZXAI010000048.1:0-10927 GCA_964638265.1 uncultured Zetaproteobacteria bacterium | reverse complement strand
ATGCCGGCTCATTTGCCATCGGCATCGCAGCCGGCATCGCCGGTGACCGCTGGAACCTGGGGTTTCTGGCCGAAACCGAGCATCAGGTCGTTCGTCATCTGGACAGCCATCTGGAGCGGCTGCCTGAAAATGATGCCCGCAGCCGCGCCATCGTCGAACAAATGAAAATTGATGAACAGGGTCATGCGGAACTGGCCGAAAGCCTCGGTTCCGCCCCGCTACCTCAACCGGTTAAGCAGATGATGAAACTCACATCAAAGGTCATGACCAGTATGGCAGAGAAACTCTGATTATCGAATCAGGATATTGTCACCTGTGCCCATGCGGGGATCGGCATGCGGCGTATTGATCAATAAGGAAATCGCGCCGCGCTGGGCAGCATTCATATTATGATCCATCAGCGCATTATTGGTGTCACGATCAGCTGGTGATACAATATCGAAGGTGCTTGCTGCACCAACCGGCACGCCGTAAGTCTGAATACCGTATAACACATTATCCGGATTGCCATTGACATAAACGCGTTCCCAGATGCCTGCCACTGCATGGAATGCAACCGGCATATTGATATTGGCATTGACGAAAAATATACGTACCAGCTCACCGGGTTTGGCCATCAACGCCTTGGTGGCACGGCCATCATGGATGGGATCGTAATGAAATACTTTCCCGTTGATCAGGGCATGCGTCCAGCCTTTATTTTCCACCATGGCTGTAACATTCTCTGCATCGGGAAAATACTGTGACTGCACCAGAATATATTCGCGATCCGGCTTGGGGTATGCCTTGCTGTAATGTTTCGGATCAACAATGATAACGCCGAACATGCCACGGGCGATATGCTGTGCCATCGGGTTGGAAACGCAGTGATACATATACACGCCGGGAAAACGCGGTTTAAATGTGAAGTGTTTGCTGTGTCCCGGGCGCACAGAACCAAATTCATTGAGCATATCCACTTCGGCGGCATGAAAATCAATCGAGTGTGATTTCTTGTTTTCTTTGGCATTATGCAGGGTGAAATCGATGCTGTCTCCGATCGTAATACGCACCGGCTTGCCGGGAATCAAACCATCATAGGTCCATGCCGCATAACGTGTTCCCTTATTATCGATAACCACATCCGTTTCCACGGCGTTCATCGTTACCTTGACGGTTTTAGCAACAGCGACCGGAGCACTAATGCCTGCAACCATGGCCATGATCACACATGAAAATATTCCTGTTTTTAATCGATTCACAGGAACAAGAAATTCCTCCCGAAGCATTTCGCCAGGGTGAGTGGGTTTTCTATTGCTTGGAATACGTACCATAGTTACCTCTAATGATAATCTGTGAGCAATTTTTATTTGGTATTCACACTGCTGTCCGGTTAAGGGATCAGCAACAAGAACGTAGGCCTGAATTCCCAATGTTTATGGTAGATTTAATGCTATCGAGACAGCAAATTCACCCAGCGGAGAACTCAGGCCATGAAGCACATTAACACGATATTTCATCAATTGCTAAGAGATGTGCCGCGTCATCAATCGCTATGAAGGTAATAAACGGGTGATCCGCTTGCTTGGCTCGGGATGGAAAAGTCCATGCGCGTGTGTGCAAAACATATTCGTCTACAAACAAAAACAGGGCGAGGTTTCCACCTCGCCCTGCCCATTGATGCTATCTGAATGGTTAGCGCAGTAATATATTGTCGCCCTTGCCCAGTTTAGGGTCAGCATCGGGACGATTCATCAGCACCGTAATCGCTCCACGCAGCGCAGCACTCATGGTATGGTCTACAATCGCATTGTTGGTGGCATGATCTTTCGGTGATACGATATCAAAAACACTCGCTCCGGCAACCGGTACTCCATATGTCTGTACATCATACAGTACATTCTTCGGATTACCATTCACAAATACACGATCCCAGATACCCGCAATCGGGTGAAAGGCAACCGGCATATTGATATTCGCATTAATGAAAAAGATACGTACACGCTCGCCGGGCTTGGCCATCAGCACCTTGGTGGCGTTCGGATCATGTACCGGATCATAGTTGAATATTTTGCCGTTGATCAGGGAGTTGGTCCAACCCTTGTTTTCCAGCATGGCCGCATAATTCTCGGCATCCGGGAAGAACTGGGATTGAATCAGTACATATTCACGATCAGGTTTCGGATAGGCTTTGGTATATTTCTTCGGATCAACAATAATGGTTCCATACATGCCACGGGCAATGTGCTGCACCATCGGGTTGGCTCCGCAGTGATACATCCAGACACCGGCACGCTTGGCCTTGAAAATGAAATGCTTGTTGTGTCCCGGTTTAACAGCACCAAACTCATTGAGCACATCCACCTCTGCTGCATGGAAATCAATCGAGTGTGAATTCTTGTTGGTCTTCGGATTGATCAATGTGAAGTCTACGGTATCACCGACTTTAACACGCACAACCTTGCCCGGAATGGCGCCATCATAGGTCCATGCCGGATATTTGGTGCCCTTGTTATCGATGACAACATCATTTTCCATGGCTGTAAATGTCACCTTGACGGTTTTGGCGAAAGCCGCCGGTACACTTGCCCCTGCAATCATGGCGACCACCGCGCATGATAATATTCCTGTTTTTAATAGCTTCATATGCTACCTCCTCTTTTATTTAGACCCTGTTGGGCCTGTGAACGCCCCGACTCCTCCGGAACGTCCCCTGGAGCCTGTCGGACTTAACATGAAACAAACAACGCGCCTGCATGATTTCACATAAGTCCGACAGACTCCTCTAGTCATGCTTTTTTCAAAGCACCACTAACCTGCATGCTTGCATTTGCACAGCTTGCGAAGATGTTTAACGAGGTCGTGAATCTCGTCATCGGTGAAGGTATCCGCCCAGGGCGGCATCAGGGCGGACTTGTTGATCGCCAACCCTCCTTCCTTGATTACCTTGAATAATTCAGCGTCGGATCGACCACCCATTGATTTTGCATCGGTATGATCTCGTGGTTGTACGGACATATCCTGAATGTTCGCACCCATACCATTACCCCGCAGACCATGGCACTGAATGCAATACGTCTTGTAATTATCAGCAGCCGTTTCGGCTCGGGATATAGACGGCAGTAACATCAGCAAGGCAGCAACCATCAACGTATATCTGTTCATCGAATTATTCATCGAACGACTCCTTTGACAGGTCGATCAGGTAATTGACCAGTTTTTGTGCATTGGCATCGGGCACATGTTTATTGGGCATCCATATTTTCGGGTCCCAGGCCTGCGGGCTACGGATATAGCTGAGCATAAATTCGGGCGTTAATCGTTTACCCGCCGTATACATCTCGGGGCCGGAAACACCACCATAACCAGGTTCGATCTGATGACAGGCCATGCAGCCATAGATTTTATCGAACATCATTTCTCCGAGCGGACCAGGCGCCATCGAAGCATCATGTTTTTCTGTCTGGATCAACGCGCTGTTCGCTTTCATCGTGACCAGCACTGCAGCCACAGCCCTGGCATCGGCTGCACTGAGTTTCATATGATCAGTCAATGTGGATTTATCCACCAAATCCCGTTTGGACCCCGGTTGGATATGATTGAGATAAAACATACCGGCTGGACGAATCCGCTTGGGATGTTGCAACCATGCCTCAATCCATGCCTGATTATATTTATTGCCGGCATAAAACAAATCCGGCCCCTTGCGCTGCCACAAGGCAGCCAGCGTACTCGGCGCCGGCCCCTTCAAACGGTGGCAGGACACGCACTGCTGCTGGAGAATCTCTGCACCTTTTTCTGACGCATCGGCTACCAGCGTGGTGGATAACATTCCGGCAAACAATGCGATCATCAATGCCATAATTTCTGTACCTGCAAATTTCACAACAACTCCTCCTGTGACCCAATGGATGATAGCAACTGAGTATAACAACCATTAAAAGTATATCTTATGGGAAGGCGGACAATAAATACATGTTTACGGGTGTGTCAAGTTATTTCGCAAAATGAGTAGGAAAACAGTTGCAGGACACAAAGGAAAAAGTTGATGACACACAAAAAAGGGGAAGCATTGCTTCCCCCCTGTAATGACTGAGCAGTCAAAGTGATATTATAGATGCGCCGAAAAACTACGTCCTGCACTTTTTCAGCACACACACAGACAACCACGTGGTTTTGCCTGTGCTTACAACACCGGCCAATGACGTGTTTGATTTTGGCGACCCGTCCATGGGTCGCGCGAATACTCCGAGTTTCTCAGAGTATCTTTATGTATATGCCCCTCTATTCGGGATACAACCCCGGCAAAACGCTGGGCTGATCCGTAGCATCAGCTGCCGGTGCGATGAATCCGTGTCCTTGCCTGAACGCGTGCAATAATGCATCGCCCTGCCATGGAGATGAACCGGGAGCATATAACGCCTGTTCGAGTGTGAGAACTGCGGCCCGCAAGGACGGGCTACATATCGCAGACAGCGCAGAGAGTGAATGGAATAATGAATCAGGATACTGAACAGTCGCCAGATGCAGCAGTGCCTGTTCGCAAGCCTTGGCATCATGGGCTTTACATGCAGCCTCAACGGCTGTGCGGGCCTGCTTCAGATTGACGCCACGCCTGTCTCGCGCCTCTCGATGTCGCTCATCTTGATGTCGTGCCCCGCCGCCCCGGCGTAAATGCCAGAGATAAGCCAGCGTCAGCAACCAGATGGCAGCAAAAAACAATGCCAGCCATTGCCACCAGCCCGCCACCAGCCCCGCTGGCGACGGCGTTATGACTGTGTGATACTCTGTCTGTGGTGGTGTGGGCAGAACATGTTTGGATACCGGCGGCGCTGGCTGGGCTGCGCCTGCAATGACTGTAAACGTACGGGCCGGCAGCACGGCCTGTTCCATCTTCCCGCTCTCTGTATTCCACCATGCGATATCTATTTCGGGCAGGATATACGTGCCCGGCTGCATCGGCATAATGGCGATTTTCTCCTGCCGCGAGCCGTGTACGCCATCGGCGCGTTTTATATCTTTCAACAGCGGCTTGTCAGCGTACGATTTCAAATGTTCGGGCAAATCATGCGGTAACTCGGGCAGCTGACTGGCCGTCAAACCATCGGCGCGCAGCGTCAGGGTGCGCGTAACCGGCTCCCCCACCCGGAATGGCCGATGCGACTGCGGCCATGATTCTTCGATGCTGATCCGTTTGGCTGGTAGCCACGCTTCGCCGCTCCAGCTATCAGGAATAGCGGACACATCCAGACTCAGACTGTTGGAGCGCACCCGAATCGGCCTGGCTGTTTGAAAAAACGATGCGCCGCCAATCATCTCACTGCCATCGAGTTGCACCGGCTCGATATCAATATGGCCGCTTTGTTGCGGGAACAGGGCATAATGGCGCTCGATTACCTGCCATATACGATTATTTTCGCGTTTCTGGTAGCTGGCATCATCGCCGAGGCGTTCGATAATCGCATGTTCGGCTTTGGGCTTGGTCAGTTGCGCCTGATTCAAACTGACCGCCTGATAGACGCGAATGGTAATAATCGCCTGCTGCTGCACCCGGAGCTGTTTCGGACTGATATCCATACTGAGCCAGACATCACCGCTGGGCTGAGCGCCCGATGACGTGCGCGCCTGCGCCTGGCTGACCTGAATGATAATCGGACGGGTAGTAACCGAACCCACCTTGAGGGGCGGAATACGCAACGCCCCCGCATGGCGCGGCCTGAGCACCAGCTGCCAGACGGATTTACTGCTGGTGGAGCCGTTCACGATAGAAAAGGACGAGCTGTGACTGTTGGACAGAATCTCAAAATCCTTCAGCAATGGCGCCGTTTGCGGCTCGCCGCTGTCACCACCGCTGACCTCAATGGTCAGATTCACCGTTTCATCTTCAGAGATATTGAAACGATCCACATGCGCTGTCACCGCTGCCAGCGCCGTGCCGCTCCACCCCAACATGGCGCATATCATCAATGCAAAAAAAGAGCGAACCGCGAATGAGCCGTTCCTGCGCATCCATGCACCCACCGCATGCAGGCTTCCGGCCCGGCAACGCGAATACATGCGCATAAAAACCATAAATTTCATTAGGATCACCATGGCTGCTCACCTGCTCCGTTTGATCGGTTTTGCTGCTGATACTGATACTGGAATTTGCGCCGCAGCAGTCCGCCCGGATCATCAGGGATACGCCGCAGCCATTGTTGCAAGGCAGCCGATGCTTCCTTGTCCTGCTCACTTTCCGCTTTATGCATGGCTTTTGCAGCGTGTTTCCCGCCTTGCTGTTCGGCACCGGGGTGTTGCTTGTGCTGTTGCGCCTGCTGTTTCTGATCTTTCATGTTCGCAGCAGAGCGTTGCCCCGGTTGCTGCTGTTTGTGTTGCTGCCCGGTCTGGGGAGAGGATGCTTTTTTACCCTCGCCGGATCGGCCTGACTGCTGTTGTTGTTCGCCGTTCTTGCCGGCATGCTTGCCTGGCTGCTGTTTATGCTGTTTGTTGTGCGACTGACCACCCCTGTTCTGAGCTGCCGATTTGTTTTTCTGTGATTGCCGCATGGCCTGTTTCACCAGATCCCGGTTGAACGCGGCATCCTTATGCGCCTTATCCAGTTTCAGGGCATGATTATAGGCATCCAGCGCCGCCTTCAAATCACCGGCTTTGGCCAATGCATTACCGCGATTATACCAGCCATCGGCGCTATCCACGCCAGCCAGCGCTGTCGCCGCCTGTTTGTATTTGCCGGCCTGATACAGCGCTGCGCCTTTCCATTCGGGATTCTGAAACAGTGCAGCCGCCGCTGCCGGTTTCTTGTCGCGTATCAACGCCTGCCCCTGCTGATCCGGCGTTTGCCACCAATCCTTCCATGTCATGGCATGCGCATCGTCAGGCGACAGTACCAACGGCAGCAGCAACAGCGATAATAACACGCCGCGCCGGAAGGCCAGACTTAATAGCGGCAGCAGCAACAACAAGAACCACGGCCCTGCTTCGCGCCAGCGGTCGGTTTGCAAGCTTTGCTGTGTTGAAATCGCATCCGTCAGCGACGGCAATATGCCGGCAATGGCATGGATATCCGCATCATCAAAGCGAATCATCTGATAAACGCCGTGACCCACATCCGCCAGATGCTTCAAGCTATCCGTATCCAGACGCGGAATCACGATATTGCCGCTGTCATCCTGGATAAATCCGCCAGCCTCGCCGCTGGCCGGAATCGGCGCACCGGCCTCGGTTCCCACCCCGATCACGCTGACCCGGTGACCTGCATTCACCAAATCTCTGGCCACATCCGATGCTTCAGCATCCACGCCATCGGTCAATAACAATACCGTACCGTGCTGGATGGCGTTGCGTTTGAAGATATCCCGCGCCTGCTCCAGCACCGCCGAGGCGCGGCTGCCCTGTACCGGCATCATGGCTGGTTCCAGCGCATCGAGCATGGCCAGAATTGCCCGGTTATCGCTGGTCAGCGGCACCACATCGAATGCTGCACCGGCAAATACGACTAATGCTGTCTGCCCTTCCGTACGCAAGGCTAAAATATCCTGCAATTTCTGCTTGGCGCGCTCCAAACGATTGGGTTTCATATCCGCCGCCAGCATCGAGCGCGATAAATCCAGCCCGATCACCAGCGCCGACTGAGCCCGGTAAACCGGCTGCGGCAGTTGTTGCCAGACCGGCCCGGCCAGGGCAAACAGCGCCAGACAACCGGCCAGCATCAATGCAGCCAGAGCCATTTTGGATCGCGGTTGCCCGCCTGCGCTGTCGCCAACCAGATACGATAATAAAGCCGGATCGCAAAGTGCCGACCATCCGTCCCTGTTTTGAGCTGTGCGCCATACATAGAATGACAGCCATAACCATAACGGTACGGCCAGCAGCCACCACGGACGCAACAAATGAAATGCCGTCAATGCGTCCATCATCGCCCCCTTGGCGCGCCCATCAGCAGGAACCCGGTCGCCAGCAACAGCGCCAGCGCCAGCGGCCACATAAACAGGGCATGGCGCGGGCGATACGCCTGTTTATCTTTAACGACCGGTTCCAGCTGATCAATCAACTGATAAATCCCTTGCAGCTCTTTGGTATTGTGGGCGCGGAAATATTTGCCGCCGGTCTTTTCGGCAATCGCCGTCAGCGTCTGTTCATCCAGTTCGGCTGACGGATTGACCTGTCGCGAGCCGAAAAACGATTCAACCATCATGGCATCGGCGCCAATACCAATGGTATATATCTTCAAGCCCCGTTTGGCCGCCAGCTCGGCGGCCTGCAACGGCGATACAACACCCGCCGTATTGACCCCGTCGGTGAGCAGAATCAGCACCTGCTCGGCGCTGGCGCCCGTCCGGCCCTGTTGCAGGCGTTTGGTGGCCAGACCGATGGCATCGCCGATGGCGGTGGCCTTGCCAGCCAGCCCGACCACGGCTTCATCCAGCAACCGGCGCACCGTTTTCCGATCAAAGGTCAGCGGCGTTTGCACATAGGCATTGGAACCGAACAGAATCAAACCGATACGATCTCCTTTGCGGCGCTCAATAAAGGCATCGGCCACCACTTTCGTTGCCGTCAGCCGATCCACAGCGCGATCCGAAATAACGAAATCCTGCGTCTGCATGGAGCCGGAAATATCCACCGCCAGCATCAAATCGCGTCCGCTAACCGGCAATTCCACCGCATCGCCAACCCACTGTGGCCGCGCCGCCGCCACGATGACCAGCAACCAGATCAGAGCGGCCAGCCACAAACGCAGCCGCTCATATGTATCGCTGCGGGCGGCGGATGCATCCGGCCACTCGGCGGCGAACGGTACATAGGCCACCGCCAGCTGACGCTGCACCGGCGGCAACAGCATGCGCACCAGCAATGGCAGGGGCAGCAGGGCGAAAGCCCATGGCCATTGCCATGTTAACGATTCAAACAGGGTTTCCATCATCATTGCGCCAGGATCCATCGGCGCACCAGTTGCAGCAGTTGATCCATATCGAGCTGCCCATGGCGCTGGTACGGCGCATTGAGTATAGCCCGCCCCGCCCCGTCACTGAAACCATGTTCATCCCACTGTGCATCCAGCCAGCCCAACCAGCTATCGCCGCTTAAACCGGCGATGCGCGCATCATCCGGGTTCAAGCCGATGGCCACCCGGCGCAGCAGGGCGGATAGTTCCGCCGCCAGCATGCCCGTATCCGCACCGGCAGCAGCCAGCCCCTGTAGCCGCTCCAGTTCCTCAACGGCCTGCCGGAGCATTGCCTGACGTGAAAACTGTGATGGCCCTGCCTGTTTCCGCCTGCGTTGTTTCAACCACCAGTACAACGCCGCCATCACGAGCAATATCAGCGCCAGCAGCAACCACCAGCCCGGCGCCGGCGGCCACCAGGACACCGGATCCGGCAAATGGATATCGTGCAGGCCGGCCAACGGATCGTGTTTCATCGCACCACGCCTAACGCGCATGGATTTATTCCGTCCCATGGTACAAAAACTACCATGGGACGGAATAAATCATGCAGGCGCGTTGTTTGTTTCATGTTAATCTGGCCTGCATGGCCGCAAACGGATCATCGGTGGTGGCGCATTCGATCAGAAAGAAACCGGGGATGTTCGCCAGTTGCTGCAACCGCGCCCTCCGTTGGTCAAAATGCGCCGCCAGCCGGCGGCGTACCGCTGTATCGGCGGCATTGAGCTGGCGCACCTGGGTGCCGTCAAAGGCCTGCAACACGCCCGTCTCGGGAATCATTTGCTCAAACGGATCGAATACCATCACAAATACAAGCTGATGATGTTTCAGCAACTGCATGAGCTGCATCTGAGCAGCATCGTCCAGCCCCCGTCCATCGCTGACGATCAATATCATACTGCCGGAACGGGCGGCATGGGCTGCGCGTTGCAGGGCCGGCAGCAATGACGCACCGGGGTCAGCGATCCGTTGTCGCCAACCCGCATGATCCACGATTTGACCCAACAAACGCATAACGGATCGTTTGCCACGCGCTGGCCGGATACTGGCGCTGACAGCCTGCCGGCCGGCATCGATGACCATGCTGCCGATGCGATCGCCCTGATGCACCACGCTCCAGGCCAGCAGGCTGGCGCACTCGGCTGCAATCACGGCTTTCAGCGCCCCCCGGGTGGCGAAAAACATGGCCGGACGCAAATCCAGCAACAGCAGCGCCGGGCGCTCGCGTTCCTCGCGAAACAGTTTGGTATGCGGTTTGCCGGTGCGCGCCGTTACCCGCCAGTCCATATTGCGGATTTCATCGCCCGGCTGATAAGGGCGCACTTCGTCGAATTCCACCCCGCGCCCCTGAAAACGCGACAGGTGCCCGCCCGCCATCAGCGCACGCGGATAGCCCTCACGCAGGCGCAGGGATGCCGCCGGACGTTGCAGCTGAATCAAATAGTCCAGATCGGGCCGGATCGGATCCGGGCGCGCAAGCTTCAGGGTTTGGATGATAACGCCTTGCCCTCAGGTGTGGCGACAGTGGCCGCAGTATCCGGCACATCGGCAAACCAGACATCTTTGTTCATCTGTTTCTGCCATTCTTTCAGCAGAAAGCTGCTCACCGCAAAATACTCATCCCGGTCAGACACCTGGAGCAGGTAGCGCTCGCCTTTCTTCGCCCTGGCAAAACGATACTGACGTTTGAGATCCGACGTGCGCACTGACACGGTCAGGATCGGGTGTGCAAGATCAAAATCAACCGGCGGCTGTTTGCCGAGTACCTTGTCGAAACGCAGCGTAGCCAGCAGATGCAAGGCTTGCTCCACGCCATGCTGATCCAGCTGTTTACCCGCCGGCGTCGGGCTGGCGCGCCACACGGTTTTCTTATCCCCGTTGGCGCTGCTGCTCAGTGTTATGCCGTCCAGCTCCAGAGCGTTCACCTGATCGGCAGCTATCTGTAACAATCCTTTATCCTGCCACTGGCTCTCATCCAGCGGCAGTTCATAGCTACCCAGACTG
>CAZXAI010000047.1:0-10961 GCA_964638265.1 uncultured Zetaproteobacteria bacterium | reverse complement strand
GTCTTTTCATGATTCACTACGGTTTTTTAAGCGGGCTGGCATGCAGGCCGCATTCGGCTACGCCATCTTCGCGTTCCCACCACCAGCGGCCGGAACGCGGGTCTTCGCCGACCGTGACCGAACGCGTGCAGCAGGCGCAGCCGATGGACGGGTAATGCTGATCGTGCAGCGCGTTATACGGCACATCGTTGGCGCGGATATAGGCCCACACATCTGTTTCCGTCCATTCAATCAGCGGGTTGAATTTTTTGATGCCGAAATGTGCATCATCTTCCACCGCCGCCATGGTCTGGCGCGAATCGGCCTGTTCACGGCGCAGGCCGGTAATCCACGCCTTTGCACCGGACAAGGCCCGTTTCAACGGATGGATTTTACGGATGGCGCAGCAGTGTTTGCGATTCTCCACCGATTGATAGAACAGATTCAGCCCCGATTGTCGCACCATCTGCTCCACCTCTGATGCGTCGGGAAAAAACACCTGAATCTCGATCCCGTATTTATCCCGACAGGCATCCATCACATCGTAGGTTTGCTGCGGCAAGCGCCCCGTATCCAGCGTCACAATCTGAACACCGGGCGTGTGTTTACTAATCAAATCAATCAACACCACATCTTCCGCTCCGAAGCTGCTGGCACACACCAGTTCCGGCCCATATTTATCCTGCGCCTGCTTCAGCAGGGTAATGGTTTCATCTATTTTGGTTTGCATCAGTCCTCGTTGCTTGTGTTGCCATACAGTTTTTGAAATAGCCCCAGAAACATCCAGATGCCAAAACCGGCCAGCGCCAGGCCAATGACGGCAACGACTTCGGGAATCGTTTCGGTGCCGAGTTGGCTCTGCGCCACATGCGCGGAAACCATGCCGGTGCCGACAATAATAAGAATCAGGGTAAGTACATTGATTTCAATCTTTTTATCCAGAAAGCCCATAGCTGTTCCTCCATACTGGCAATCATCCATCTGACCAAACGATAAGTAAAGTATGCTCCGGTGCAACATCACAATATCGTGCATTTATCTCACACATCCCATGATCGAACACGCTCTTGCAAGCATAAAACCCTGTTTTTTCAGCCACACTTTCTAGGAGCGGCTTGTTTCGCTATCATCCCGGCCTTTCCCTGATACAGCAGGCTGGAGGTAAACGCTGCATGAATGATCAATTGCTTGGAGAAGGTCTGACATTTGATGATGTACTGCTGGTGCCGCAGGCCAGTAACGTCATGCCGCGCGGGGTGGACACCTCGGCGCAAATGACCAAAACCATTCGCCTGAATATCCCGGTGCTCTCGGCTGCCATGGATACGGTCACCGAATCCGGCACGGCCATCGCCCTGGCTCAGGAGGGCGGCATTGGCGTAATCCACAAAAATCTCACCCCGGCCCAGCAGGCCGCTGAAGTGCGCCGCGTCAAACGCTATGAGGCGGGCGTGGTGCAGGAGCCGCTGACCGTGACGCCGGACACCACCCTGGCTGAAGTCTCCCGACTGGCTGACGAACACGGCTTTTCCGGTTTTCCGGTACTCGATAACGACGGCAAGGTGTGCGGCATTGTTACCAACCGCGATATTCGTTTCGACCGCGATCCCGGCAAAACAGTATCCGAAATGATGACTCCGAAAGAACGTCTGGTCACGGTTCACCACGGCATCCAGCTCGATGCCTGCAAGGAACTCTTCCGCCAACACCGCATTGAAAAACTGCCTGTGGTGGATGACGACGGTCGCCTGGTCGGCATGATCACGGTGCGCGATATTGAAAAATCCAAGGCCTTCCCGAATGCGGTGCGTGATAATCTGGGTCGCTTGCTGACTGCCGCCGCCATTGGCGTGGGCGATGCTGAACTGCAACGCTTTGAAGCCCTGCATGCTGCCGGCGTCGATGCCGTGATTGTCGATACGGCTCACGGCCATTCGCAGGCGGTAATCAACCAGGTGCGCGAAATCAAACAGCAGTATGGTGACAGCATCCAGGTGGTCGGCGGCAATATCGCCACCGCAGACGCTGTGCGTGATCTGGTCGATGCCGGTGCGGATGCCGTCAAGGTGGGCATTGGCCCCGGCTCGATCTGCACCACGCGTATTGTGGCCGGCGTGGGCGTGCCGCAACTCACCGCCGTCATGCAATGCTCGGCGGCCGGACGCGATGCCGGCGTGCCGGTGATTGCCGACGGCGGCATTAAATTCTCCGGTGATTTTGCCAAAGCCATGGCGGCCGGCGCATCGACCTGCATGTTCGGCTCGATGTTCGCCGGCACCGAAGAAGCGCCCGGCGCCAAGATTCTCTATCAGGGGCGCACCTACAAAGCCTATCGCGGCATGGGTTCGATCGGTGCCATGCAGCAGGGCAGCAAGGATCGTTATTTTCAGGGCGATGTCGATGAAGCCATGAAACTGGTGCCCGAAGGCATTGAAGGTCGCGTCGCCTACAAGGGGCCGGTCGGCGACATCCTGCATCAGCTGGTCGGCGGCCTGCGCGCCGCCATGGGCTATACCGGCGCGGCTAATATTGATGAGATGCACAGCCGCGCCCGTTTTATCCGCATCACCGGA
This sequence comes from uncultured Zetaproteobacteria bacterium, assembly GCA_964638265.1. Taxonomy (GTDB): domain Bacteria; phylum Pseudomonadota; class Zetaproteobacteria; order Mariprofundales; family Mariprofundaceae; genus Mariprofundus. Next base: position 8,409 of record CAZXAI010000047.1, on the reverse strand, counting down.
GCCGGTTTAAGGGAATCGCATGTGCATGATGTCACCATCACCGAAGAAGCCCCCAACTACCGACTGGAATCTTGAAGTTAGACACAGATGAACGCAGTGCCAATCTGCGTTCATCTGCGTCAAAGGGTATTGATTTAATGGATAAAATTCTCATTCTGGATTTTGGGTCGCAATACACGCAGCTGATTGCGCGTCGGGTGCGCGAGGCCGGGGTCTATTCCGAACTGCGCGCCTGGGACATGGATGCCGATGCCATTCGCGATTTTGCGCCGGCGGGCATTATTCTCTCCGGCGGCCCCAGTTCCGTCTATGAAGATGAAACACCGACCGCGCCGCCCGTTGTGTTTGAGCTCGGCGTGCCGGTGCTCGGCATCTGCTACGGCATGCAGACCATGGCGGCGCAACTGGGCGGCGCAGTGGAAACCGGGCTGGCGCGCGAATTCGGTTATGCCGAGGTTCTGAGCTGCGGCAATTCTCCCCTGTTGCGTGGCATTGAGGACAAGGATAACGGCGTACTCGATGTGTGGATGAGCCATGGCGATAAAGTGACCGGCCTGCCCGATGGTTTCCATGTCCTGTGCAGCAATGATGCCACCCCGATTGCCGGCATGGCTGATGAAACACGCCATTTCTATGCCCTGCAATTTCACCCGGAAGTCACCCACACCAGACAGGGAACAGCCATTATTTCCCGTTTTGTGCACGATATCTGCGGCTGCGGCAGCAACTGGACCATGCCCAATTATATTGATGCAGCCGTAGCCAACATCCGCCAGCAGGTGGGCGATGAAGATGTGATTCTGGGCCTCTCCGGCGGCGTCGATTCTTCGGTAGCGGCGGCATTGCTGCAGCGGGCCATTGGCGATCAACTGACCTGTATTTTTGTTGATAACGGCCTGTTGCGCCTGAACGAGGCGGAACAGGTCATGCAGACCTTTGCCGAAAATCTGGGCGTCAGAGTCGATCATATCGGCGCCTCCGAAACATTTCTGGCGGCGCTGGCCGGCGTTGCCGATCCGGAAGCCAAGCGCAAGATCATCGGTCGTGAATTTGTCCATGTCTTTCAGGCCGAGGCAGAGAATATGCCCAATGCGCGCTGGCTGGCACAGGGCACCATTTATCCGGACGTGATTGAATCGGCCGGCTCCAAAACCGGCAAGGCGCAAAGCATCAAGAGCCACCACAATGTCGGCGGCCTGCCCGATACGCTGCACCTGAAACTGCTGGAACCGCTGCGAGAATTATTCAAAGACGAAGTACGGGAGCTCGGCGTAGCACTCGGTCTGCCGCGTGAGATGGTCTATCGCCACCCCTTTCCGGGGCCGGGACTCGGCGTGCGCATCCTCGGTGAGGTGAAAAAAGAATATGCCGACCTGTTGCGCCGCGCCGATGCCATTTTTATGGAAGAGCTGGTCGCATCCGGCTGGTATGAGAAAACATCGCAGGCCTTTGTCGTATTTCTGCCGGTCAAATCGGTCGGTGTCATGGGCGACGGGCGCACCTACGAATGGGTGGTGGCGCTGCGTGCGGTGCAAACACAGGACTTTATGACAGCACACTGGGCTGAACTGCCGCATGCGCTGCTGGCCAAGGTTTCCAACCGCATTATCAATGAGGTGCGCGGCATCAATCGGGTGGTTTATGATGTGTCCGGCAAGCCGCCGGCCACCATCGAATGGGAATAATGACCCGGAAAAAATCGCATCACGCCGAACTTCTGCTAGCATCCCAATTCTTGAATGAAAACATAGCGCCGTTAACGCATCAGGGTTAAATCACACATCGCTATCAATCCACTGGAGGAATTCCATGCACATCAAAAAATCTATCATTGCAGCCGCATGCCTGGCGTTACTGGCAGCCTGCTCGCAACAGGCCGACGAAAAAAAGGCCGAGACACAGCAGGCTGCGCCTGCCGCAACACAACTAAGCAGTGACAAGGCCAAGCTCAGCTATGCCATCGGTATGGATATCGGCATGTCGCTGAAATCACTCCATGCCGATCTGGATCGCACCGTATTGGTAGCAGCCATCAATGATCGCCTGGATGGAGGCAAGCTGAAACTGAGCGATGAAGAAGCCGGCAAGGCCAAACAGGCGTTTTTCAAAAAACAGGCTGCCAAACGCGCCGCTGAACAGAAAGCCGCAGCCGAAAAGAACAAGGCTGACGGCACTGCATTTCTGGCCAAAAATGGTAAAAAGAAAGGCGTGACCACGACTGCGAGCGGTCTGGAATATGAAGTGCTCAAACAGGGTGATGGCGCCAAACCCAAGGCCACCGATAAAGTTACCGTGCATTATCGCGGCACACTCATTGACGGCACCGAGTTTGATTCTTCCTATAAACGCGGTCAGCCGGTCACCTTCCCGCTCAACGGCGTGATCAAGGGCTGGACCGAAGGCGTACAGCTGATGAATGTCGGTTCAAAATTCAAGTTTGCCATTCCCTCCGATCTGGCCTACGGCCCGCGTGGCGCAGGCCCTAAAATCGGGCCGAACAGCGTACTGGTGTTTGAAGTGGAACTGCTCGGCATCGGCGATCCCAAACCGGCAAACACCACAGCCGCCAAATAATCGGGGCATCGCCTGTAACACGATGATGACATAAAAACCCTTTTCCTGTGCATCAGGAAAAGGGTTTTTCGTTCAAGGGGTGAATATGTTAAAACAATACACCGTATGGGACTGGCCAACGCGTCTGTTCCACTGGATTAATTTCACCACAGTAGTTCTGTTGATACTGGTCGGCACATTGATGCTGTTCAAAAAGGATCTCGGTATCACCGGGCTGGATGCCAAAATCGCCATCAAGCAACTGCATGTACTGATCGGTTATGTCTTTGTACTGAACCTGATAGTGCGCCTGTTCTGGGGCTTTATAGGCAACCGTTTTTGTCGCTGGAGCGCCATCTTTCCCGGCCCCGGCTTTGCCGGAATGCTATCGGCATATCTGACCAGCATCAAACATGGCAATGCGCAACAGTTTCTGGGTCATAACCCGCTGGGCCGGCTGGCCGTGGTATTTATCATGCTATTGTTAATCACGCAGGCAGGCACGGGCCTGATCCGGGCCGGTACGGACATCTATTACCCGCCATTCGGATCGATATTTGCCGCCCGGGTCGCAGCCCCCGGCATCAACCCGGCCAGCATCAAACCGTATGACAACAGCCATACGGATGCGCAGAAGCTAAAGGAACTCAAGGCATTTAAACATATCTACGGCGAGATCCATTATTACACCTTCTTCGTATTGCTGGGCATGATTTTACTGCATATTATTGCGGTGGTACGTGCTGAAATAACCGAAGACGGCAGCCTGATATCGGCCATGGTGTCCGGCCGAAAAACCTTATCCAAACCGCCTGAGGATATATAAATAACCTGACGCGTATGGATTTCTACGGAGACATGAATGGCTGATTATCAATATATTTATTCCATGCAGGGCGTGGGCAAGGTCGTTGCCAACAAGAAGGAGATACTCAAGGATATTTATCTATCCTTTCTGCCCGGCGCCAAAATCGGCGTGCTCGGCCTCAACGGCTCCGGCAAATCCACACTGCTGCGCATTATGGCCGGCATCGATACCGATATTCTCGGCGAAGCGCGCCCGGCCCCCGGTATCCGCATCGGCTATTTATCGCAGGAACCGGCGCTAGATGCCGACAAAGATGTGCGCGGCAATGTCGAGGAAGCGGTGCAGCCGATGAAGGATGCGCTGGCCGAACTGGATGCCGTCTATGCCGCCTATGCCGATCCGGATGCCGATTTTGATGCCATCGCCGCCAAACAGGCCCAGCTGGAAGCATTGATTGAAGCCGGCGACGGGCATAATCTGGATCGCAAGCTGGATATCGCCGCCGATGCCCTGCGTCTGCCGCCCTGGGATGCCGATGTAAGCACGCTCTCCGGCGGCGAACGCCGGCGCGTGGCGCTGTGCCGTTTGCTGTTATCGAATCCGGATATGCTGTTGCTCGATGAACCGACCAATCACCTGGATGCCGAATCGGTCGCGTGGCTGGAACGTTTTCTGCACGATTATCCCGGCACGGTGGTGGCCGTGACCCATGATCGCTATTTTCTCGATAATGTGGCCGGCTGGATTCTGGAACTGGATCGGGGCAGAGGCATCCCCTTCGAGGGCAATTACAGCGGCTGGCTGGAACAGAAAGAGCAGCGTTTGGCGGTGGAGGAAAAACAGGAAACCTCGCGCCGGAAAGCCATCCAGCACGAACTGGAATGGGTGCGCGCCGGCGCCAAGGGCCGCCATGCCAAATCCAAAGCGCGCTTAAAAGCCTTTGATGAACTGGCCAGCCGTGAGGTGCAGGAGCGCAATGCCACCAAACAGATTTTTATTCCGGTGGCCGAACGCCTCGGCGATATCGTCATCCAGGCGGAAAATATCTGCAAGGGCTTTGCCGACAAACAGCTGGTGGAGAATCTGTCATTCAATCTGCCGCGCGGCGGCATTGTCGGCATTATCGGAGCCAACGGGGCCGGTAAAACCACATTATTCCGCATGATGACCGGCCAGGAGCAACCGGATGCCGGCAGGCTGATCATCGGTGAAACGGTGCACCTCTCCTATGTCGATCAGTCGCGCGATGCGCTCGATGGCGAAAAAACCGTCTGGGAAGAGATTTCCGGCGGGGCGGATTCAATCTGGCTGGGCAAGGCGGAAGTCTCCAGCCGGGCCTATTGTGGCCGCTTTAACTTCAAGGGCGGCGATCAGCAGAAGAAGGTGAAGGTACTCTCCGGCGGCGAACGCAACCGCGTCCATCTGGCCAAGATGCTGCAGTCCGGCGGCAATGTATTATTGCTCGATGAGCCAACCAACGATCTGGATGTCGAAACCCTGCGCGCGCTCGAAGAAGCGCTGCTGGATTTTGCCGGTTGCGCAGTGGTGATTTCGCATGATCGCTGGTTTCTCGATCGCATCGCCACCCATATACTGGCCTTTGAGGGCGAAGGGCATGTGGAATGGTTCGAGGGCAATTTCGAGGAATATGAAGCCGACAAAAAACGACGCCTGGGCGAAGATGCCACCCAGCCGCATCGCATCAAGTACAAGAAGTTAGCATAAAAACGAATTGAACCGCAAAGGACGCAAAGGTACGCAAAGAAAATCTATCATAATCAAACAGCGTAGATTGAAACGCGCATGCCACCGGCTTGAAAGCGTGGCGTTTATGATGAGCCACCCTGTAGGTGTATCTGGTTTTACTTCACGTACCTTTGCGTCCTTTGGGTAAAAAACGGGGTGGAATATGAATAAACCGGTCGTAGTGATTGGCATCGGGGAAATCGGTTCGGTATTTGCGCGTGGATTTTTGAAACTGGGTTATCCGGTCGTGCCGGTCACGCGCGATATGGATATAAGCATGGTAGCCACCGATGTCAGCGATCCGGAACTGGTGATTGTGGCTGTAGGCGAAAAGGATTTACATGCCACATTGCAACAAATACCGGATGTGTGGCGCGAAAAGCTGGTGCTGTTGCAAAATGAATTACTGCCGCGCGACTGGTTACAGCATGGCTTGACCAAGCCAACCGTGATTTCGATCTGGTTCGAGAAGAAAAAAGGCATGGATGCGAAAGTCGTGTTGCCCTCCCCGGTCTTCGGCTGGTATGCCGAACTGGTCAAAGAGGCGCTGGCCACGCTGGATATCCCCGTCACCGTGCTGGAAAATGAAGCGGCGCTGCTATTCGAACTGGCGCTCAAAAACCTGTATATCCTGACCACCAATATCGCCGGTCTGAAAGCCGGCGGCAATGTGCGTGAACTGTGGACGGTACATAACGAGCTGGCCTGCGAGGTAGCCGGTGACGTGCTCGATATTCAGGAATATCTCAGCGGCGAAACATTACACCGCACCGCCCTGATTGAAGGCATGCTAAAAGCCTTCGACGGCGACCCGGATCACGGCTGCATGGGTCGCTCTGCTCCGGCCCGTTTGCAACGCGCCCTGTCTATCGCTGATGCGGCTCAACTGGATGTGCCGACATTGCGCCGCATTGCCGCAGCACAGGCGGCAGACAAACAGGATTAATCTTTATCGAAGATTTCCGTATATTGCTGGTTGCTCCAGTAAATAAAGGCGAGAATTTCGGCAATGGCCGTATGCACTTCCGGCGGAATGGCTGCGCCGATATCGAGCAGGGAAAACACCTGTACCAGATCACGGTCTTCCCGAATCGGAATATTATTTTCTTTGGCCAGGCGAATGATTTCATCGGCCAGAAAACCGCTGCCCTTGGCCGTCAATGCGGGCGCAGCATCGAGGTGCGGATCCCAGTTCAGGGCAATGGCCTGATTTTTTTTCATGCAATCACATCCAGCAGATTCAGGGATGCCGGCGCCATATGGGTGAGCTGATCAAACTGACGTTGCTTTTCCGCATCGGGCGCAGTCTGTGAAGCCAGTACATACACCTCCTTATATCCCATATCCTGCAAACGTGTTTCCAGTCGCCGGATATGGCTGCGAATAAACTGGCCGGCCTCGGCCTGATCGCTGTAGATGCGAGCCTGCACCGCAGTGTCGGAAATACAGGCATCCACACGCATATTGCCCAGGCCACTCAACTCCAGCGCGAACAACACATGATACGGCTGATCCGCACCGCTACCGCCTTCATCTGAATGATCAGAGGACTGCTGCCCCTGTTGCTGTACCGCCATTTGTACATTCACCAGCTGTTGCCCCACCAGCATCGGCAACTCAAAACGGATCGGATCCCCCTGAAGCTGAGCCAGCACATTCAAAGCCTGACCGGTTTCAATCCGGGCTGCACTGTGATGACTGAGTTCGGTCAGGATTTTGATGAGCCCGGCATGATCGATATTGCTCGCCTGAGCCTGCGACAGTTGCAGCATAATCGCTTTCAGATCATGCAGGAGCGCTGCACTCTGGGGCGTATTGGCGGCCAGCTGCCGGGATAGAGCCAGCAGCTTTGCTTCCAGCCCCGCCCCCGAATCACGTATCATTCGGGACAGAGACTCACCGGTCTGTGGCGTCGTTCCATTCGCAGCAAACCAGCTGCCCAGTTGCGCCAGACCCTCGATGTCCGACATGCCTGCCGCACTCAGTGCCGGCAGCACATTGCGCATGGCAGCCATGCTGGCTGCCAATGGCTCCCGACTGATCGAAAGGTTATTCTTGAGCACGGCCATGGCTTTTTCATCGGCATTTTTGTGCGCTGAAAGCAGCTGGAAATCAGCCGGCGGCTTGTTCATGCGCAATACCAGCAAATCGCCCTGATTGATGCTGCCGGGTGCAGGCGTTTCAACACGCACGCCCTGAATATTGAGTTGGATATGGCCATTGGCCAGTCGCTTTTGCACCAGCCCGGCCACGATATCGCCCGCAGTCAGTGAAAACGACGCCATGCGCAATGGCTCCGACGATACGCCTTTGGCTGCGGCCGGGTTGCCCTGTTGCGACAGGATTTCCAATATGGCGTTGTTATGTATGCCGAGCTGAATACGGGCGGAAAACTGCTGACCCGGCTTGAGCCCCTGAATCAGACTGGTCTGAATCCGGTGCTCGATATTGCCGGTCGCCTGTTTCGCACCGCCCAAGGTCAGCGCAAGCGTCATTTTACCGGCCTGAACCGCATCAACCCGACCGTTTATAATATTACCGGACTGACCCTGTTTCATCAGTTCGGCGGACAGGCCGGAGAGAATCGTTGCACGTTGCCGAACCTGAACAGCACTGTTGTCACGGGCTGCAGTTTGGCCAGCTGTTTGCTGCATAGAAGCTTTGCTGGGGCCCAGCCAGAACAGTTCGACGCCGCCCTTGCCTGCCGGCGGCATTTGTCTGACCACAAAATTGACCGTCTTACCGGCCAACGAGGCGGGCAAGCCCTTGACAATGAAGGTTTCGCCATTGAGGGTGATTTTGAAAGCGCCCTTGCCCGCGTTCTGAACCACCGCGCTCATCACTGCGCCGGCAGGCATATGCGATAGCTGGCCGGAGATCACCCGTAACATATTCGGGGAGCCTTTGGACAAATGAGTCGTATTCCATGAGGCTGCATCCGTCTTGCCAATCGCGTCTATTCTGCGCTCAGGCATGGCGGTAGTTCAGGCGTCGATCATGTCGAACTGCATACATATGGTGGAACCAGCAAGGCGCCTGCCAATTCAGGTGGTCAAGGCCGGTCAATCAGGAATTTTCCTGATCTCGGTGCGGATGCAGCGCTTTTTGAATCGCCTGGCTCAGGACAGAAATGCGGAATGGCTTGTTAATCAGCTCGGCATTGTCCTCATAGACTTCCGGCTCCAGCGGCTGGGTGCGGTCATAAGCGGTTAAGAAGATGATGGGGATATCCGGTGCAATTTTACGAATGCGGCGTGATGCCTGAATGCCGGTCAGGCCGGGCATCAGGATATCCATAAAGA
>CAZXAI010000046.1:0-11229 GCA_964638265.1 uncultured Zetaproteobacteria bacterium | reverse complement strand
GCAATATAAACAACAGGAGCAGTACCATAAGCCCGGCTAATCCATGCTCAACCAGGGCATGCATAAACAGGTTGTGGAAGGGCACATTGTAACTGCCGTGTATGGGTGCCATGCCCTGAATGGATGAGGCAAAAAAACCATGCCCCAGCGGTAGCCACTGATGTAAGCCTTCAATTTCCGCCTGGCTGAATTGCTGTTCGCCGCGACCCAGCCAGTGGTCGTGTTCGGCAATATTCAGACCATGGAAAAGCAAATCAATTCTGGGTTGCTCAACGGAAAGGTAAATTGTTTCACCCGAAAAATATATGGTTGCAGGAATCGCCATGATGAGCAGGCAGCCAACGCCGAACAGGATTTTTTTGACAGAGTGGGTGGCGCTGTATTGAACCAGTATAAGCACACCGATGCCGCCTGCCAGTGCAAACAGACTCGATTTGGCGCCGGTCATCACGATAAACCAAAAGCAGGCCGCAATAGCCAGCCATCGCCATGGCATTTTCAGTGAAAAGGCCAGAAACAGGGTAATCAGCCCGAGAAACCCGGCTTCGTTCGCATATTTGGCCGCACAGGTTGCCCACAGTAGATATTCCGGACGACGGTACGCATCAATGCCGAAGCCAATGAGTAAGCCAAACAGCAAGCCGGTTGCCAGATAGCGAAACGAGGATTCAGAGACATTGATATGCCGGGCAGCCAGGGCAAAGGCCGCCATAATCAGCAGCAGGTTCCCCGTGCGTGATAATGCGCTGTCATGGATGAATTCACTGATGAAAAAAAATGTACAGATGGCCAGTATCGTATAATGCCAGCGGTTCAGGTGTAGTTTCCGGTTCCAGATAGCATAGCCCAGGATCAGGGCGCAGCCGCCGAATGCGATGATGTTTTGCAACGCTACGCTGACCGGGATAGCGAAACCCAGCAGTAATAACCAGGTGTCGCCGGCCCTCTGCAGGGCGGCAGGGCTTAGTTGCTTAACGCGCATGGATCTTTGCCACCCCATGCGATGAAATAATAGCAAGGCGTGCAAAAGCTCCATGCAAGCCGCGTCTTTGTTTCATGTTAAACACGCCTTAGTGACCTGTAATGTTGCTGTCGCGCTGGCCGCGAAGCGTTTTGCCAAACTGTTTGATGCCGGAGCGGATTTTTTTCAGCAGCGAATGATCCTCCGGCAAATGCGGGCCAAACTGCGCGATGTCATCGGCTGTCCATTTTTCATTCAGGGCCAGGTGAGTATGGTCGCAATGCCTCGGTTCAGGATTTTTCCTGAATGTGACGCCGGCAAAATGATGGTGCAGCGCTGATGCGATAATCATCGGTGGCTGCATATCATGGTGGCTGGCAATATGTTTTTTTACCCGGATATGCAGATCCCAGTCGGCCGCTTCCACCTGTTCATCCCAGTTGCTACCCAGTTTTTCCCAGAGGGCTGTGCTGGTGGCAACGGCAGAGCCATTGATGCCGGGAAAGATATGCGAAGCTTTTTCGTCAGAACGGTTTTGGCACCATCGTTCGAAGTCCTGCCGGTAGAGCTTGTCGATCATGGCCATGAGTTCCTGCTGATTGGCATACAGGAAGGTGGTTTTTTTCCTGACCCGCCGCCAGCGGTGATGAAACGTTCTGCGCTCTGTTGGGTCCTCAAAGGTCTGAAAACTGTCGAGCGAAGCGATATCCAGATGGCGGGCTTGCATGGTTTCAATCAGGTGGACATCCCAGCCGGGCGCGAGATATACGTCATTGTTCAGGAAAATCAGATAATCACCCTGTGCATGCCGCATGCCGATGTTTTGGGATTGAGGATAGCAATGATTTTTCTCGTTTCGGATAACCGTGCAGCCTTCGGCTTCAAAGTAATCCGCCGAGCCGTCAGTGGAATGATTATCCACAATAATCACTTCATATTCGAGCGATGTATTCTTCTTTAATGAGGTGAGAAAGAGCCGGTTAAACTCAATTTCATTATGTACTGCGGAAATAATACTGATCAATTACTTGCCTCTCCGAATATGTACTTGCTCCGCCTGCTGAAAAAATGATTCCAGATCATTGGATAGCAGGTAAGGGATGTGCGTTCGTATCGCATCTTCCGGCCAGTCCCACCATGCTATTGCCTGTAGCCTGTCGATGATATCTTCCGTAAAGCGGTATTTGATAATGGTAGCCGGATTGCCTGCGACAATGGCGTAAGGCGGCACGTTTTTACTCACAACCGCGTTGGCTCCGATCACTGCGCCATTGCCAATACGGACGCCGGACAGAATGGTAGCGCCAAAGGCAATCCATACATCATTGCCAATCCACACATCGCCTTTCGATTTCGGGTGACCCGGAATATGTTCTGCTTCCTGCAAGAAGCTGGAGAAGGGAAACGTCGTGATCCAGTCTGTACGATGCTCGCCGCCGAGGAAGATGTTCACCTGATCGGAAATGGAGCAGAACGAACCGATTTGCAGCCGTTCATCCGCCCCCCAGCTGAATACCTCGGGACACCCGTAGGATGCGCGTCCGATTTGATATTGCGGGTAGCGTTTCAGAAAAGCGCGATTTTCCTGAAAAGCACTGCGTGTCGGCTTGCTTTTCAGCCAGGATTTTGACTCAAACATCTGTCTTCCGGACAATGATCGTCATGGCGCTGCCATAGCCGGCCCTGTTGGCCAGCCATTTGACGGGTGAAAAGGCTTTGCGCAGCAGTTTTAATGCCCATTTATTCCGTTCAAAAAAACGGAACGCCGCCGGATGTTTATCCTGGAGCCAGTATTGCATGCTGGGCTCGAAATCAACCACCTTATCCGACCAGATATGTAATGCTTCCACCTCAAAGTCGGCATCCTGACAGATTTTTTGCAGGGCGGTCGGAGTGTAAAAAAACAGATGCCTGGGTATCTCCAGTGGAAACCAGTATTTCCCAAACAGCCTGAATGTCAGCGACCTGATATTCGGAACGGACACTTGCAATCGACCACCGGGTTTGAGTATGCGGTATACATCTTTCAGTGTCGCCAGCGGCGTCGGCAGGTGTTCCAGCACATCAGCCATGCGGGCATAGTCGATAGCGCCGGATGCAATGTCCGCCTCTGCCAGCGTGCCACAGAACACATTCAGACCGGCCTGCCGGGCCACATCGACGGCGCCCTGACTGAACTCCACCCCCTGCGTGATCCAGCCCAGATGCTGCATTTCCAGCAGGTAAGTGCCTTTGCCGCAGCCAATATCCAGCAGTGTGCCGCCTTCGACATATTGCGGCGTATCCTTGACTGTGCTGCCTGCGCGCGCCAAAAAGCTGTACAGCGGATGCTTCGGGAATGTTCTCGGGTAGCCGTATTGCGTCGTAAGAATCTCGGCTTTTTTGCGTTGCCTGAATTGCAATTCCATGCGTTTGAAAAACCCGTGCGCCGGTGTTTCTTCTGCCACATAGGCATAGTAGAATTTCGGATAGAATCCCGGAATATCTTGCAGTGGCGGTTGCGGGTGAATGAATGCCAGCGAGCAGTTGCGGCACTGTACCACAGGAAATATGCCGGCGGTGCCATGCAGCCTGTCCACGCCATCGAGCAGGTGTTGCAACTCGGTTGAGCCGCATAAATGGCATGCGCCTGTGACCGGAGTGTGTGAACTCACAGTGTTTCTACCCATTGAATCAAATCTTCCTTATTGCTGATAAACGCATCCACCATACGGTGACGCTCCTGCATGGCTTCGGCTGATTGCGGTTGATTCAGCACATTCAGTACGGCTTGTTTGAGCGCTGCCGCATCATGGATGCCATCGCGTTCAAACACCTCGCCGGCAGTACTATTGCAGATAATTTCCGATGATGGAACTGCGGATGAGGCAACGACCGGCACGCCGCAGGCCAGTGCTTCCAGAACCACATTGCCCCAGGTTTCAAACAGCGACGGCATCAGCACAAGACGTGAGCTGTGATAATATCGTTCCACATCCGGAATAAAATCCGCCACTTCAATCCGGTCGAGATCAGTCGGCAGGGATTTTTTCACTTTCCAGCCATGCGTCACAATGCGCAATGTCAGTTCGGGAAATTGCGCCTGAATCTCCGGCCAGATTTCAAGGGCCAGGTCGATGCCTTTGAGCTTGGCATCAGCGCCGATAATCGTGATACAGGGTCGCGGGGCAGCACTGTCCGGAATAAACCGCGCCGTATCGGTGGGGATGATCAGCTGCTTCACCCGCTTTGGCTCAACGCCGTTGTTGATCAGCGCATCACGATCTCTGGCCGAGAAAATAATAATGCTGGCATCTGTTTTCCGCTGGATCAGGGAATCCATCCAGGCGCACCACAAGCGATATGGCACTTTGGAGAACGGGGAGGCGCCGATTTTTTTACGTACGGCCATCCATAAGGCATTGGGCGCACAGGCAAATTGCGTATCTCCCAGCGGCAGACGCTCAAAACAGATGGTATGCGTGTCGGGGTGTCGTTGCTTGATCTTCCGGCATATCAATGATGCGGCCAGCCAGATAGACACCTGCGCAAAGACAGGTGGCCGTTTGGGCATGTAAACCCGATGCCAGCGCACCTGGCAGCCCGGCAGTGCAGCTGCCGTAGCCGGATCCATAAAACCATAAATAACATGCACTTCACGGCCTTGTTTGCACAGCGTCCGAATACATTTCAGCAGGTCGGCTCCAATGCCGCCAACGGGTGCGACATTCATGGATATAAGAATGACTGGTTTCATAAACTGGCTGAGAGGCTATGTTTTTTAGCCTTGTTAGCAAGTTGATACGCCCTGATTTCCATTCCGGCTCATAAAAGCATTTCGCTTTCATCTGTTTTGGTTATGCTTTCTTGCATGACGCTGGATAAATATGTTTTCAGATTATGGCTGGGCCCGTTTCTGGGCGGGCTGGTACTGGTGATGAGCGTTTTGTTGCTCGGACGTTTGTTGAAATTACTCAAAATGGCGAGTGGCGGCGGCCAGGTGTTTTCATTGATGACGGATTTACTGCAAATGACGATGCCGTATTTTTTGCTGTTAACCGTGCCTATGGCGTTTTTTCTGGCCATGCAGAGCACGATCAGTTCATTGCAGCAGAATAGTGAAATGGATGCCCTGAGAGCTTCCGGCATATCCTACAGGCGCATGTTCCGCAGTTTTTTTGCCGTGGCGCTGCTGCTCTGGCTCGGTTTGACCTATACATCGATGGTGTTGCTGCCACAGGGGCAGTTGGGGTTTAATAATATGCTGGCCAAACTCTATTCCATGAAGGGCGTTATCACCTTTTCACCGCAACGTTTCACCCATGGTTTCAATGGCATTACGGTCTATGTGGATGGTGAAAATGAGCAGGGCGTTTATCAGGGAGTGATTCTGGAAGATAACCGGGGCGGCATATCGGTCATCTATACTGCCAGATCGGCCCGCTTTGATATGACCAACAACCAGCTTGCATTGCGCATGAATCATGGCGTGCGCCTGGAGGGGGCGGGAACTGACCAGCGCATGCTGGCTTTTGAGAAATATGTGGTGACGATTCCTGTCTCCAGCGGCAACTGGCGCAGAAGACTGTCCAGCGAGCAGGTTACCATGATGACGCCGGAGGAATTATGGCAGGCGCTGGACAAGGGGAGCCCGGGCGCCATTGCCGAATGGAACCGGCGCTTGCTGCTGCCGACCACGGTGCTGGTGCTGTTTTTCTTTTCGCTGCCCTTTTCCCTGACCCAAAAACGCTCCGGCAAGGGCGGCTCGATGATTGCCGGTATTGCCTTGCTGGTATTGCTCTACAATCTGCAACTGGTGCTGCACCGGCAGGTAAACCTGGGCGTATTGCCGGGCTGGACGATGTGGGCGGAGCAGGGGGTATTGCTCGCACTGGGGATATTTTTGTGGCAGCGAGCCGAGGCGGATCGTTTGCCCAAAGTCTTTGCGCAGGCTAGCGAGTGGCTTTATTTGTCACACCGGTTTGTCATGCACAAGCTGGGACGCCGGCTTGGCGACAGCTGAGCGCAGCTCAGCTGAGGTGGCGCTGATACATGTCGATTTGTTCTTCGGCCACGGTGTGCCAGCTGCGCACGATTGGATCTGTTTGTTTCCCGATGTGATGTTCAATGGCCATAAGCCAGTCGCTGATATTGGCTTCGGTGCTTAAGACAGCTGCCGGATCCAGTTCGCCGGCTATGCCGCAGGCATCGGATATCAGCACCGGCACTCCGGCGGCGCGCGCTTCGGCGATGACCATGCCGTACGGCTCCTGCCGGGCCGGGTGCAATAGCAGGTCAAATTGCGCGTATAATGGCGTGCTGTCTGTTTCGCCCAGCAGCTGATAACCGCCATCCCATGCCTGAAACAGGTGACGAATATCATCCGGCTCGGGGCCGGCCACCATCAAGACCGCACCCGGACGACGCTGACGTACTGCGGCCACGATCTGAACCGCGATATCCAGCCCCTTGCGTTTCCATTCCTTGCCGACAAAACCGATGACGCCGCCCTGTGGCGGGACATGGCGATCCGGCCTGGCAGGCATCGGGATAACGCCCGGCGCAATCGGGCTGGTGAGTCGCGATGCGATGGCCGGGTAATACTGACGCAGGGCATTGGCGATCAGCGGCGAATTGGGAATCACGGCTTTGACCTGCGGGCCGCAGACCTCGCGCTGTTCCAGCCACAGATTGGCCGCAATGCGGAGCGATATACGTTGCCACCAGGGTTTGTGTTTTACAGATGCAAAGGGCGGGCCGTGAAAGGTGGTGAACTGGTGTACGCCGGTGCGTTCATGGCTGTGAATAATCCTCTGCGCTGATGGGTGTGCATCTAACCAGGCCGATACGCGGGCTGAAAAGCGCAGGTGCGCCAGCCAGCGCGGTTTGCGGGCGACACAGCCCAGCTCCACGATATGCACGCCGGCAGGGGCGGCGTTTGCCTCAAGCTGTTCGCACAGGATCGTGACATGGTGGCCCAGCTTCGCCATTTCCCGGCTCATCTCCCAGACATATCGTTCCATACCGCCAACCGGGCCATAGCGGCGTACGATCTGCACCAGATTGAAGGGGGTCATGGCGGCGGTTGATCCCACCCGTTGCGGCGCTCGCACAGCTTGGCGTAGCGGTAAAACACGCCCTCCAGATTGCTGAAGGCAATCACGAATCCGGCCCAGCCGTCGAGAAATCCGAGTTTGAGCACATAGATGCGGATAAACGACCATAAGCCGCGACACAATGCGGTGCTCATACCGCTCTGCCGGCCCTGACGCAGCATGCGATCCACGCCGAGGGTGGAGTAGCGATTGGCCTTGTGCAGCACCTGATCCAGATTCCGGAATGGAAACTGCCAGATATCCGATTGCATATGAGCAACGGAACCATGGATTTCATACGCCTCATGGACTTCATCGGAGGCCTCGAATGTCAGCGCCCCTTTACGAAATAATTGCGGCTGACGGTAATCGGGATACCAGCCGCAGTGTTTGATCCAGCGCCCCATAAACCAGTTTTTGCGCGGCACATACCAGGCATCGGCGGCATCGGGCATGGCAATGATGCGGCGGATTTCTGCCGCTGCTGCGGGCGTACAGCGCTCGTCCGAATCGAGGCTGAAAATCCACTCGTGCGAGCAGGCGGCAATGGCATTGTTACGTAATTTTCCGAAGCCCTCAAAATCGACCTGCACCACGCGTGCTCCCAGCGATTCGGCGATGTCGGCGGTGCCATCGCTGCTGTGCGAATCGACAACAATGACCTCATCGGCCCACAGCACGCTGCTCACCGCCGCTGCGATTTTTTCCGCCTCGTTGTAGGCAATAATATATACGGAGATCTCAGGCATCGCTGGCGCCATGTTTTTCCAGTTGTTTGAGTCCGCAGACTGCTTCGATTCGACGTTCATTCAGGCAAGCCTGCAACATTGCATCGTTATCTGCCAGTTGTTGGCGGGATGATTCCTGATGCCACAGGTGCAACACCGGCTGGCCGCGCAGATTGCGGCGCTTGAAGCCGGCATGCAGCAGGCGCGCTGTCAGATCGGAATCTTCGCGTCCCCAGCCCTCGAACTGTTCGTCGAAACCATTGATGCGCATCAAGGCCGCTGTCGGGCAGGATAAATGACAGCCGCGTATGCCTGCGAGTTGAAGCGATGGTTCGGCAAGGGCGGTTGGCAATAGCAGTGGCAGGATGCGGTTGATGTTGCCGTACAGGCGTTGCTTCCACCACCACGCTCCGGATCGGGCCGTATCAAAATATGGCGACCGGCACAGGCTCTCGCTATATCGCTGTGACAGCAGCACGCGGCTGCCGCTGATAAAGTAGTTGTCGCCGGCAAAACGGCGGTGTGCTGCCACCAGTCCGGGCAGGGGAATACAGTCGCCATCGGTGAGCAGGGTGTGGGTTTCACGGATCTGGCTGATTACCCGGTTATGGATGCGGGCTTTGCGGAAACCGTTATCGGCCTGCCACAGGTGGTGAACCGGCACGGGAAAATCAGCCTGCACAGATGCGATAACCCGTTTGGTTTGCGCTGTAGAGCCGTCATCAGCAATATAAATGCAGAAATTCCTGTCTGTCTGGCGGCGATAGCCTTCCAGCGTCAGGCGTAGAAAATCCGGTTGGTTATAGGTCGAAATGACAACGGCCAGCGCAGCGCAGGGCATGGATTACCTGTTGGTGAGCAGACCGTTTTCCGGTTGCGCGTAGATCAGGGTAAAGCCCACCCAGTTGAGCAACTGATAACCGTGCTCCTCCAGATACAGGTGCATGGGCAGTTCGAGAATCCGGTGCAGATTGGTCAGGTGGGTCTCGGTCAGCAGGATTTTCGGCTGGTAGCGGGCCATATCGAGCGAACGGATAACATTGAAATCATGACCTTCGGCATCAATGGTGAGCAGGTCGATTGGCCGGTCTTTGAATGCCGAGGCGTCGATAATCTCGGTCAGCGTTTTCGTTTCGATTTCAGTCTTGCTGTATACCGGCATCGGCGTGTGTTTCGCTACCTCGGGATCAATGGTGGAGCCGAGCCCGTAACGGCTGAAATTATACACGGTAACCGTGCCCGGTGTGTCGGAAACAGCCACATTGACATTGGTGTCATGCGGGCGAGCCAGGTCGAAACATTTGATTTTAATGGCATCCATATCGATATTGATGCCGCGCCACCCGCGTTTATGCAGGAAGCAGGTGTTGGAAAACTTGCTCGGATGATAACAGCCAACATCGACATAAAAACCGTCTTTGGCATGTTTATCCAGCCAGTCATTGATCACCACATCCTCGCCGAACTGGGAATGGTGACGACGCGTGTGACGGGTCAGATAGGTTTTTCTGAACACATAGAGTTTTTCAAGCATGGCAGAGAATATCATGGTTTCACCGGCTCGGCTGGCATTTGTCCCGGCTGCCGGATGGCCGTCACCGTTGGGCGAATATCAGCCAGCGCCGGTTGGGCCGCTGTCATGCGATAACTGGTTAAATATGCATAAATATGGCCGAATTTGATTTTGGCTTTCAGCTTGATGGGGATATGACGCGCATCATCGGTCATCCACAGGGTCATGGTACCCTTGTTGGTGAAAATGCCGGCCGTTTTGAGTTTGGGGTTAACAATAATGCAGCGCACTTTTTCGCCCCATGGCGCTGTTAGCGTCTCTTTTTTATCCAGAATATTGACCTGAATCGCATAGCGTTTACGCGAATCAAAAATAGGAATCTCAATGCTTTGGCCGGCTTTCAAATCCAGGTTGCGCACAGCCAGAAAGGCATCGATAATGCTCAGGTGACCGGCCGGCACATCGAAATATTCGGTTACGGCATGCTGGGTATAGGTAACCTTATTTTTACGCCAGAGAAATTCCGTGCGCTTTTGCGCCTTGTATTTGCGTTCATGCAGGTTGGCGTCAAACAGGGTGCTCTGCATTTTGCCATTCACGCACAGACCCTCCGCCGTGATGTGGTCGCGCACCTTTTTAAAGACATCCAGCATCTTGTTGGTGCGGGCGAAGGTTTTGGCCCGCCAGCCGTTGGCCATGGGCAGGATATCCATGGTCGCCGAGCCGGCATTGATAAATTCCCAGCCGACATCGAAGCCCAGGTGCTCGCCGATATAGGGCATGCATGGCGAACCCTCATCCACCGCCGCCTGAGCGGATACCGGGCAGATGAGCGCCAGCAGCATTGCAGCTGAAATCAGTGACTTCATACTTACAGACTGCCGCGCAGCCAGCCGACCACCACCATGACGACCATGCCGGCAAACAGCATGGCGGCGTGCTTCCATTCGCGGTGCTGTTTGACCAGAGCCCAGCTGAATGAGCCGCTGAATATCTGTTTGCTCCAGCGCGGCAGCATGGCCGGGGTGGTGGCCATGAACTCCCGATAGGTGTCGCCGAACAGGTTGATGAGGTGTTGTTCTTCATTTTTCCATGTCGGCATATAGATGATAAAAAAGGACAGACTGACAATAATGAAGGCGATGATACTGTCGCCGGTGACGCAGAAGCCGGTCGCAACCAGATAATGGCCCAGGTATAGCGGATGGCGGCACATGGCATAGGGGCCGGTTGTGGTCACTTCGGCTGATTTATGAATATGACCGGATGCCCACAGGCGCAAGGCTTCTCCCAGAGCAACCACGCCCAGGCCGAGCAACCAGCTGGTCGGGGTCGGCCTGGCCAGTAGCAGAATCGCCGCGCCCATCAGAATGCTGGCGGGTATACGGGCCAGTAGCAGCATTTTATGCAGCCGTTGGCCGAAGGTTGGTTCAGAGCTCATGCAATATCCTTGTGATGGATTCGGGGGCGATGGCATCCATGCATACAAACTGGTTGCAGCGCCGTTTGAAACAGGGGCCGCAGGACGGGTTGGATTGGATCTGCCAGTGTCGCTCTCCTTGTGTGTCAGTTACATCGTTCAGCGGGGCTGAGCGCTGTGAATCGGATGGCCCCCAGAATGTGACTGTGGAGATATCCAGTGCTGCGGCCAGGTGTAACAGGCCGGTATCGGCTCCGACCACGGCGTCCGCACCTGTTAATACAGTGCACAATGCTGACATATTCAGGCGTTCGGGCAAGGCGAAGCCATTGCACGCTGCTGCCAATTGTTGCGCCAGCGTCTTTTCCGCCTGATTGCCCCAGCTGAATACCGGTATTTTTCCGGTTTTAATAACATCTTTGGCAATTGCTATCCATGTGTGTTCGGGCAGCTGTTTGGTTTCCCAGCCGCCGGCTGCGTGCAGGATGATAAACTGTTGATCCGCCAGTCCGAGCCTCGATAACAGCGATGCG
>CAZXAI010000045.1:0-11255 GCA_964638265.1 uncultured Zetaproteobacteria bacterium | reverse complement strand
GGTGAAGCGGCTACGCTCTCGTTTGCCGAACATAAACAAGTCATTGGCATTGCCGTTGAGCAGGTGGCCGGTCGGGTGCCGGTGATTGCCGGTACGGGCAGCAATAATACTGCTGAATCCATCGAACTCACGTCAGCGGCCAAAGCGCTGGGCGCCGACGGGGCCTTGCTGATTTCGCCTTACTACAACAAGCCGACCCAGGAAGGGATTTATCAGCACTACAAGGCTGTAGCCGATGCGGTGCATCTACCGCAGCTGATCTACAATGTGCCGGGGCGCACCAATTCCAATATACTGCCGGCAACGGTGGGCCGGTTGTCGCATATCGCCAATATCGTCGGCATCAAGGATGCCACGGCCAATATGGAGCAGCTGGTGCAGACCATGGCGGCCTGTGAAGGGCGTATTGAATGCTATTCGGGCGATGATGCCAGTGTGATGCCGTTTATGGCGCTGGGCGGCGACGGGGTGATTTCCGTGATATCCAATATTGCGCCGCAGGCCATGCTGGCTCTGACCGAGGCCATGCGCGCCGGTGATTTGCACACAGCGCGCCGCGCCCAGTTCGCCATGCGGGAGTTGAATCACATGCTGTTCGTGCAGGCCAACCCGATTCCGGTCAAGGCGGCCTGCCATATGCTGGGCTGGATGTCTGATGAATTGCGCCTGCCTCTGTTGCGACTGACCGGCGAGCCGCTGCAAGGCCTGCGTCAGGCCATGCAGGATTTTGAATATGAACAGGACGGAGTCAGCATCCGGCTGGAGTTAACCGATCACGGATGAAAGCCCTTCTGCACTGCGTTTGATATTCAGCTTCCGGCGGGTAGTGCATTCATTCGCGTATTTCGCAGCCACCTTGACTGCGATTGCGATGTTTGTGCTGGTGCTGGTGCTGGCCGAGTCGGCGGTGTATGCCGTGTCCGGCCAGCCGGTTTCGGTCTGGGCCATGGTGATTGCGGCCATTACAGCGGCATTCGGCTATGCGCCGCTGGTGCAAGGCATGCAGCGCGGACTGGATCGTATTTTCTTTCGCCATCAGCTGGATATGCTGGCTGCCATCCGCCAACTGGGGGCGGGCGATCTGGCTCAGTTACAAATTGAAGATGTCGAGCGCGCCTTGCTGGAACGCATTTGCAATGTGAGCTACCGCAGTTATGCCGCACTCGATGAACGCGCCCTGCCCGATGGCGACTGGTTTTCCTATCCGGCCAATGCGCCGTTTATTGCGCCTGGATATGCCGGCGATACGCATCCCGATTATGCCCTGCGTCTGAAATTGCCGGCCGCCAATGGAGAGGCATGCTTGTGGCTGGGGCCCAGGCGCGATGGCAGGCCGATGGATGCCGAAGAGCGCGCCAGCCTGGAATCACTGGCAAAATTCTCGGCCATGAGCCTGGAACATGCCCGGCTCACCCATCAGCAGGCGGAAGCGGCGCGACTGGATTCGCTATCGCGTGTGACCCGCCAGCTGCATTCCCACGATTTGAAAAACCGCCTGCATGACCTGTCTTTTCTGGCCCATCACCTGGGTTCCGGCAAGCTGGATGAAGATGATGTGCAGCGTATGCTGACAGCGATTCGTAAAGTGACCGGGCGCATGCAGACATTGATGCAGCGTATGTCCGATCCCAATGCGCCGGTCGATCCGGTATTGGCGCCGCTGGATTTGACGGGCTTGCTGCAATCGAGTATCCGCGACCGCCTGTGGCCGGAATCATTGCAGATCCGGCAGGCGTTTGAGGCCATTCCGGCTGTCGCCGGGGATGCCGATTTATTGCAGGGGGTATTCGAAAACCTGTATGACAATGCGGTGCAGGCCATGCAGGGTCAGGGTGAAATCCGCATTGAGGCGGGCCTGGTTGAATCCGATACGGGTGATTGCGGTATGGCTGAAGTGCGGGTGCATGATCAGGGCTGTGGCATGACAGAGGCATTTATACGGCAGCGCTTATTTCACCTGTTTGCAACCAGCAAGAGTAACGGACTCGGCGTGGGGCTGTACCTGAGTCGCAGGATTGTGCAAGCGCATGGCGGAACGATTACAGCCCATAGCGGTGGCGCGGGTAAAGGTTCCACCTTCATTGTGCGATTGCCGTTATGGCAGGATCAGCGCCATGACAGTCCGGCTGACAAGCCGTCGAAGGAGAATGGATGATGAAACAAACTGTGCTGGTGGTGGATGATAATGATATCAATCGCCTGAATCTGAAACTGCTGTTGAAAGAATCCTATACTATTCTTGAAGCTGGTGATCTGGAAGGCGCCGATGAGGCGCTATCCGGCAACCGGGTGGATCTGGTGGTGCTCGATCTGGCCTTGCCGCCGGAGCCGGATAATCCGGAAATCGGCATGGGATACCTGAAAAAATTGGCCATAGAAAGCCCGGATACGCCGGTGGTGGTGATCACCGGCCATGATGAGCGCGCCCTGGCGCTTCGGGCGCAGGAGCTCGGCGCACTGGATTTCTTTGGCAAGCCATTCGATCCGGATGAGGTCAAGGGGGCCATTGATCGCAGCATGGAAATCCACTGGCAAGCCATGCGCGAACAGGAAATGAAGCGGGCGCTGGAGACACGTGTCAATAATGATTTGCTGGGCGAATCGGCCGCCATGCAGGCGCTCAGAACCATGATTGCCCAGGTGGCGATGGCGCCTTCCACGGTATTGATCCGGGGTGAAACCGGTACCGGCAAGGAGCTGGTGGCGCGCCAGTTGCATGCGGCCAGCAGCAGGGCCCGGCAGCCGTTTATTGCCATCAATTGTGCCGCCATGAATGTCGAATTACTGGAATCGGAGTTGTTCGGTTATGAAAAAGGCGCCTTTGCCGGTGCCGGCAAACGCAAACTGGGCTGGTTTGAACGCGCCAGCGGCGGCACCCTGTTTCTCGATGAAGTGGCCGGACTGCCGTTGCCGGTACAGGGGAAATTGCTCCGGGCGCTGGAAAGCGGCGAGTTTTCCCGGCTCGGCGGCGAGGCGATTATCCGCACGGATGTACGCCTGATTTGTTCTACCCGCGAGGATCTGGAGCAGCAGGTGGCGGCTGGCGCATTCCGCGATGATCTTTATTACCGTATTCATGTGGTGGAAATCGACGTGCCGCCATTGCGCGAACATATTGATGACCTGGCGCAACTGGCCGATGCGATTCTGTTACGCAAGGCGGCCATGTGCGGCAAACGTATGGATGCGCTCTCCGATGATGTGATGGAGCAGCTGGCGCGCTATAGCTGGCCGGGCAATGTGCGCGAGCTGGAGAATGTTATCGAGCGCGCCGTGGTGCTGGCGGTCACACCGGTGGTGGAAGCCATTCCTTCATTGAGCGGGCCGCAGCTGGCCGGTGACGACGACCCGTTGCAACTATGGTTTCGCCAGTTGCCGGACTCGGGCATTCGGGCTGAGAAAGCAGTGGCGGAATTTGAACGGCACCTGGTCGAGGAGGCATTGGAACGCAACCACCATATCAAGGCCAGAGCCGGGCGCTGGCTGGGCTTTGGTGATCGCGCCAAGGACAAAATGCGTTACCTGTGCGAAAAATACGGCATCGAGGTCAATGAGAGCCCATGAGATATTTGTTTGGCCTGATAATGTTGGCCGGCCTGATCGCTGCTGCCATGGCGACCAGCGCCAGTGCGATTGAGATTGATAAGGACTACCTCTATTACCGCGATGCCAATGTGCCGCCATTTCAGAAGTCGCGCGAGTTTTTTGATATGCCTGACAGGCCCGGTGTGTATGAGGTGACCATGGTGTCCGAGAGTATCGGGCCGTTAACATTTCGTCTGGTGCGGGTTACCGGCGAGCGGGAGCAGACTGTGGTGCAGCAACGCAGTTACCGGGTCGGCAATCATGAGTTTCAGGCCCGCTTCGACAATAAATCAGGGAAAGATGATCTGATTGTTGAGATCGCCAACTCCAATCCGGTGGTTGCCGCTACGGTCTCGGTCGTTGTCGTGGAAATAGCAGGTCAATAGCGCATGTATCGATATAGTCTGGTGCTGCTATGGTTTTTTTGCAGTGTTTGGAGCCCTGTGGCGCTGGCCGGCGCCCATGCCGGCGTGAGCAATACGATTCGCATTCAACTGAAGTGGAAGCATCAATTCCAGTTTGCCGGTTATTATGCCGCGCTGGAAAAAGGCTTTTATGCCGATGAGGGGCTCCATGTCAGGCTGATTGAAGGCGGCCCGGATCATGCGCCGGTGCAGGAAATGCTGGCCGGCACCGTGCAATATGCCGTTGCTGATGCCGGTGTGTTGCTGACGCGGGCTGAAGGCCAGCCGGTGGTGCTGGTGGCGGCCATATTTCAACATTCGCCGCAGGTGATTTATACACGGGGTACGGTGACATCCCTGCTGGAGCTGCGTGATAAACGGGTGATGATGCAGAATGGCAACCTGACCATTGAAGTACAGGCCATGCTGAAGCAGGCGGGGCTGTCGCAGCATGATTATGTACGCATCCCTATTGGCAGTCTGGATGATTTGATTGCCGGGCGCACGGATGCATGGCCGGGTTACAGCACCAATGAAGGCTTTGTGCTCAATCAGCGAGGCATTCCGTTTCATGTATTTCACCCGGCTGATTACGGCATCGATTTTTATGGCGATACGCTGGTCACGAGCGAAGCGGAATTGGCAGCACATCCCGCGCGGGTGGCAGCCTTGCGACGCGCCAGCATCAAGGGGTGGAAATATGCGCTGGAGCATAAGCAGGAAATCATTACCCTGATCAAACAGCGGTATGACAGCCAGCACAAATCAGTGGCGCATTTGACATACGAAGCCAATGCGATTGACGATTTGATGGTTCACAATATTGTGCCGATAGGGTTCTCGAATCCGGAGCGCTGGCATCATATTGCGCATGTTTTTGAGGGAATGGGGCTGCCCATGGGCAGGGTGGACTGGGATGCTTTTCTCTATCAGCCGGATCGCGCCATGTCGGAGGTGCTGTGGCATTATCGTTATTGGCTCGTGTTTTCTGCGCTGATGTTGCTGTTGCTGGTGATGTATCTCTATACGGTGCAATTGCGCCGGGGCATTCGCAGAAGAACGGCGGCTCTGGCGAACGTATCCTCCGAATATAAAGATATTCTCGATCACATGCAGGATGCTTATTACCGAACCAACCCGCAGGGCGAAATCACCTGGGTATCGCTGGCTTGTGAACGGCATATGGGCTATCAGCGAGATGAGCTGATCGGGCAACAACTCAGTACGCTGTATTATGACGATGGCGGTCGGGACACGTTCCTGCAGGCATTGCAGGCCAGTGGCGGTAATCTGCAACATTATGAAGTGTGCCTGAAGCATAAGGACGGTTCCAGACTCTGGTCGGAAGTGAATTCGCAATTTTTCTACGATAAGCATGGTAATATCGCCGGCGTGGAAGGGAATGTGCGCAATATCAACGAGCGCAAGCGGGCGGAGCGCGAAAGCAGGGAGCTGACCGATCAACTCCAGCAGGCTCAGAAGATGGAGAGCATTGGCGTGTTGGCCGGCGGCATCGCACATGATTTTAACAACCTGCTGGTCGGCGTGATGGGTAATGCCGAACTGGCCATGCTTGATAACCGGCAGGATGAGCTGCGACCGTACCTGGAGCAGATTTTCAAATCCTCCAGGCGGGGAGCGGATCTGGTGGGGCAGCTGCTGGCGTATTCCGGTCAGGGTCATATTTCGATGGGTGAGCAAAATCTCAATGTCCTGATACGGGATGTGTCTGAATTGCTGGCTACCGTGATCGGCAAACATATCCGGCTGGAACAGGCGCTGATGGATGGTTTGCCCGATGTCTATGGCGATAAAAACCAGCTGACCCAGATGATCATGAATCTGATGACCAATGCATCCGAAGCCATGCAGCAAAACCCGGGAGAGATTCTGTTAAGAACCGGCGTGCGCCACCTGTCGGCTCAGGACTTCTCCGGCATGTATATGGCAACGGGTATCCAGGCGGGCGATTTTGCCTTTGTTGAAGTAACAGACTCCGGTTGCGGTATGGATAAGCAGACGCAGGCACGCATT
This sequence comes from uncultured Zetaproteobacteria bacterium, assembly GCA_964638265.1. Lineage (GTDB taxonomy): Bacteria > Pseudomonadota > Zetaproteobacteria > Mariprofundales > Mariprofundaceae > Mariprofundus. Next base: position 5,232 of record CAZXAI010000045.1, on the reverse strand, counting down.
TTCGATCCGTTTTTTACCACCAAGGAAACCGGCAGTGGTTTGGGACTGGCCGCACTGCTGGGCATTGTGCGCAGCCATAGCGGTACGCTGTCGTTGCAGAGTGAGCCGGGTCAGGGTGCCTGTTTCACGGTCTATTTGCCGGCCATCATGGCCGCTTCGCAGGCCGGGGCGGTGTCGGCTGATACATGCGCCGATGAGCCCGGTGCGGACAGTCTGTCCGGCATGGTGCTGGTGGTCGATGATGAAGCGCCCGTGCGCGATGTGGTCAAGCGGCTGTTGGAACGGGAGGGCGTTCGGGTGCTGCTGGCCTGTGACGGCGCCGAGGCGGTGCGCGTGTTTCGTCGCCATGCCGACAGGATTGCGCTGGTGCTGATGGATCTGACCATGCCGGAAATGGATGGTGAACAGGCATTCCATGCCATTCGTGCTATTCGACCGGATGCCACGGTCATGTTGAGCAGCGGCTTTTCGGAGAGCGAGGCCGTGGTTCGCCTGAATCGTTTTGGCCTGGCCGGCTTTATTCGCAAACCCTATACGCGTCAGACGCTGTTGGCTGAAGTATCCCGGCTGGGCATTGGTGACATCGAACATGCGTCACAGGCAGGCTGATATGACGCGCAATAGCATGGCGGAGCGAGGCTACCGTGTTTCCAAGCCGGCTCTGCGCCGCAAGATGTTTTTATGTGGCGCTGCAGCCGGCTCGGTGATCAGCCTGCTGTGTGCGTGGCTGGACTGGCGGAATGGTTTAAGCTCTTCCGTGCCGCAGGATATTATCCTGGCGCTGGTGTTGATACCATTGTATATCTGGGCCAAACATACAGATGATGCCACGCCGCCAACCCGTGCCGGTATGCTGGTGCTGGTACTGTCATTCATACCCAGTATTCCCGTGGAACTGGTGCATATGCCGGTGTTCCTGTTATGGCTGCCGGCTATTTCACTGCTGGCCTTTTATTTTTTCGGTTTCCGGGAAGGGCTGATCTGGTCAGCCGGTTTTATGGTGCTGGTGCTGGCGGAATCGTTCAGGGTGCTTTCCGGTGTGCAGCATTTTCAGCACGAGTCGATGTTTATTATTGGCATCATCGTCTATCTGTTTCTGGGCGGTATGGCGGCTGCATTCCAGTATATGATCGAAGGTTATGAGCGCCAGCTGTTGGCCGAGGCCGAAGAGAAACAACGGGTCAGCGCCCGCATGGCTGAGATACAGAAGCTGGAAAGTATCGGTGTGCTGGCTGGCGGCATTGCCCACGACTTTAACAACCTGCTGGTTGCGATCATGGGCAATGCCGAACTGGCCGTGCTGGATGCGCCGCCAAACCACCCTGAGCAGCAGCGCTATCTGGAAAATATCCTGCAGGCGGCCCGGCGCGGCGCCGACCTGGTCGGGCAGATGCTGGCCTATTCGGGGCAGGGACAGATTTCGCGCGGGATGCAGAATATCAATGCGCTGATCCGGGATGTGTCCGAACTGCTCAGTACCGTGATTGGCAAGCATATTCGGCTGAAGATGATGCTCGATGAGGCGCTGCCGGATATTTATGGCGATAAAAATCAGCTGATCCAGTTGGTGATGAACCTGCTGACCAATGCTTCGGATGCGATGCAGGGCAAACCGGGCGAAATCAGTCTGCGCACCGGCGTGCGTCATTTGTCTGCACAGGACTGCGCCGCCATGCATACGCTGGCTGGGCATGTCGAGCCGGGCGCGTTTGTGTTTATCGAGGTGACAGATTCCGGTTGCGGTATGGATGCGGCCATGCAGTCCCGTATTTTCGATCCGTTTTTCACCACCAAACAGACCGGCACCGGGCTGGGGCTGGCGGCGCTACATGGTATCGTGCGCAGTCACGGCGGTACGATGTCGCTGCTCAGCGCACCGGGTAAGGGTAGCTGTTTCACGATCTACTTTCCGCAGCACACCTTGGATTCCTGAACGCCCATACCTATATAATCCTTGATCGAATGCTGCATGATTCAGATAAAGGAGCAATTACCATGGACATGAACCGTATGACACAGAAGCTCAATGAGGCGATTAGCGCTGCGCAACAGCTGGCCATACGCCTGAGCCATCAGCAGGTCGATGGCGAACATGTACTGGCTGAGTTGCTGGCTCAGACCGATGGGCTGGCTCCGCGCCTGCTGGAGCGAGCCGGCGTGTCGCTGGATGCGTTCACGCGCGCAGTACAGGATTCGCTGGCCAAACGCCCGCGCGTCAGCGGTACCGGGGTGGAAGCGGACAAGGTTTATATTACCCCGCGTTTGCAACAGCTCCTGCTCAAGGCCGGCGATGAGGCCACGCAGATGCAGGATGAATATATTTCTGTCGAGCATGTATTGCTGGCCATGATTGATGAGGGCGATCACAGCGATGCCGGCAAACTGTTCAAGAGCAATGGCATCACGCGCGCGCGTTTTCTGGAAACGCTGGGGCAGGTGCGTGGACACCAGCGCGTCACCACCGATGCGCCGGAATCGCAATATGAAGCGCTGGAAAAATATGGCAGTGATCTGGTTGAGCTGGCGCGGGCAGGCAAGCTCGATCCGGTGATCGGGCGTGATGAGGAAATCCGTTCGGTGATTCGCATCCTGTCGCGCAAGACCAAAAACAACCCGGTGCTGATTGGCGAACCCGGCGTTGGCAAAACCGCCATTGCCGAAGGTCTGGCGCAACGCATTGTATCCGGCGATGTGCCCGAAGGCTTGAAAAACCGCAGCCTGTTTGCGTTGGATATGACATCGTTAATGGCCGGCGCCAAATATCGCGGCGAGTTTGAAGAGCGACTCAAGGCCGTACTCAAGGAGATTAAGGAATCACAGGGGCAAACGCTGCTGTTCATTGATGAATTGCACACCATCGTCGGGGCGGGTAAAACCGAGGGCAGTTCTGATGCCGGCAATATGCTTAAACCGATGCTGGCGCGCGGCGAATTGCATTGTATCGGAGCAACCACGCTGGATGAATATCGTCTGCATATTGAAAAAGATGCGGCGCTGGAACGGCGCTTTCAGCCCATCGTAGTCGATGCGCCGGATGTCGAGGATACGATTTCCATTTTGCGCGGTTTGCGTGAACGCTTTGAATTGCATCATGGCGTACGCATTTCCGATGGCGCACTGGTGGCGGCGGCAACCATGTCTGATCGTTATATCTCGGATCGCTTCCTGCCGGATAAAGCCATTGACCTGGTGGATGAGGCCTGCGCCTCGATTCGCACCGAGATGGATTCGATGCCATCGGAACTGGATGCGGTAACACGCCGCGCCATGCGACTGGAAATCGAGGAGACGGCTCTCAAAAAAGAGACGGATGAAGCCAGTAAAAAGCGTTTGAAAGCGCTGCGCAAGGAACTGGCCGATTTGCAGGAGGAGCGTGATGCCATGCGGGCGCGCTGGGAGCGTGAGAAATCCGTTGTCGGTAATGTACAGCGCCTGCGCGAGCAGATAGAGCAGATGCGACTGGATATTGAAGCCGCTGAGCGTGGCTATGATTTGGAGAAAGTCGCCAGCCTGCGCTATGGTGCATTGCCGGAACTGGAGAAACAGCTGGCCGATGCGGAAGCTGCGACGGCGGAGAATAAAGCCCTGATTAGTGAAACGGTCAGTGAAGAAGAGATTGCCGAAGTCGTGTCACGCTGGACGGGTATTCAGCTCACCCGCTTGCTGGAAGGCGAGCGCGATAAATTATTACGCCTGGAATCGGTGCTGCATGAGCGCGTTATTGGACAGGATGAGGCGGTCAAGGCGGTGGCCGATGCCGTATTGAGAGCCCGCGCCGGCATTCGCGACCGACATCGCCCGATTGGCTCCTTCCTGTTTCTGGGCCCGACGGGCGTGGGTAAAACAGAACTGGCGCGCACTCTGGCGCGCACCCTGTTCGATAGCGAAGCCAATATGGTGCGTATCGATATGAGCGAATATATGGAGAAGCATGCGGTTTCGCGCCTGCTGGGCGCCCCGCCGGGGTATGTCGGCTTTGAACAGGGCGGCCAGCTGACTGAAGCCGTGCGCCGTAAACCGTATTCCGTGTTGCTGTTGGATGAGGTGGAGAAAGCGCATCCGGATGTGTTCAATGTATTGCTGCAATTGCTGGATGACGGGCGTTTGACCGACAGTCATGGCCGCACGGTCAATTTCCAGAATACGATTGTTATTATGACCAGCAATATCGGTTCGGAATTTTTGCTTGGCGGTATTGATGCTGAAGGTCGCATCGATGCATCTGCACGCACGCAGGTGCAGGCGGCGCTGCAGCAGCATTTCCGCCCCGAGTTCCTCAACCGGGTGGATGATACGGTGATATTCAGTCCGCTGACGCAGGCGGTGATTGCCGATGTGGTGCAGTTGTTCCTGGATGAGCTCAGGCAGCGGCTGGCCGAACAGGAGGTTGCTCTGGCTATTTCAGATGCGGCTATCGACTGGCTGGCGCGCGAAGGCTATGACCCGGTCTATGGGGCGCGCCCGTTGAAACGCTTTATTCAGGAGCATGTGGAGACGCCGCTGGCGCGATTGCTGATTGCCGGCGAGGTGCATGGCGGTGGCCGTATTGTCGTCGATCTGACCGACGGTGCTCTGGTGGTCAGGGCCGGTGATGCGCCGGCTGATGGGGCAATGGCGTCGTAAACAGCCCGTCCAATGCCTGTTTTTCGCGCCCGTGAACGGGCGCGAGCATGGCTGTTGGCGGAGCCTGTTTATGCCGATGGGGAGAATTTCCCCGTAGCGGCGTATTTCTTGCCACTGGCGGCGGTAAATCCCGATGTTAATGTTGCATGGTGGGTGATTTTGCGCTAGCAAGTCGTCTCTAAATTCGAGAGGAGGATTTATCTATGAAAAAAACACTGATGGTTGTGGCTGCGGCTGCTTTTGTAATGGGTGGCTTTGCGGTAACTGAAGCAACTGCTGGCGGCTTTAACGTCAAGAAATGTAAGGCTTGCCATGCCGTAGGCAAGAAAAAGGTTGGCCCGTCCTGGAAGGATGTGGCTGCAGACTATGGCGATGCGGCTACGCTGGCCGATGTCTTCAAGAATGGCTTTAAGGTAGAAGATCGCAAGGTGATTACTGCAAATTCGAAGTGGAAGAGTAAAGCAGGCATGATGACATCTCAGTATAAAAAGATGATCAAGGGTCATGAAGAAGAAGCAGCCAAGGCACTGTTTGATGCTGTAGCAAGAGGCAAAATTTAATCGTTCAGGATTCATGTTCAATCAAAGGCGGCCTTGGGGCCGCCTTTTT
>CAZXAI010000044.1:0-11345 GCA_964638265.1 uncultured Zetaproteobacteria bacterium | reverse complement strand
ATACAATGGCAGAAACAGTTTATCGCGGCACAGGCCGCCGCAAAAGCAGCGTAGCCCGCGTCATGATCCAGTCCGGTCAGGGTCGTATTATGGTCAATGGCCGCGACGTGGAAAATTATTTCCCGGTTGAAATTATTCGTCAGCAGGCGCTGTTGCCGTTGAAAGAAACCCAGTTGTCCGGTCGTATTGATGTTCGCGTCAATGTGTTCGGCGGTGGCGTTTCCGGTCAGGCCGGCGCACTGCGTCATGGTCTGGCTCGCGCATTGCTGGCCTATGATTCGGGCCTGCGTCCGGCCCTGAAAGCAGCAGGCTTCCTGACCCGCGATGCACGCAAGGTTGAACGTAAAAAGGCCGGCCTCAAGAAAGCCCGTCGCGCTCCACAGTTCTCGAAACGTTAAGGTTTCGATGCCGTACAAAAAAGGGAAGGCCGAGGCCTTCCCTTTTTTGTTTGGTTTTTTGTTTGGCGTATAGCCCGCATGCATTATGCGGGATGGTTATTTCACAGTGATATTGATCGTTTGGCTGAGCTCGCGCCCGTAGGATTTGTGATGGCCGTTGCCAAACTGCAATGTCAGCGAATGTTTGCCCGGAAACAGGTGTAAGGTCGTTTCCGTTTGTCCCTTGCCGAAGTGCAGGTGCTTGCGGTCTTTAACAATCAGCGCATCCATCGGGATGTAGGAATCCTCGCCCTGATCAATAATCAGATGAAAATGACCGGTGCCCGGTATAATGTCGCCCGCCTTGTGTATCTTCATGCCCTTGACAGCCATGACAACCTTGAATGTTCTGCCGACAGTCGCTCCGTCAACCGGCTGCACAAAAGAAACGTGCGCCTCCTGCTTCGGTTCGGAACAGGATACCAAAGCAAAGGCCAGTGTTGCGAGCATCAGACCAGTCAGTGATCGTTTTGCATTCATGATGAACCTCCATTTAATATACACCTACTCTGCTGAAATGATCGCACTTGGCAAGTTCCCGGTAAGCGATAGGCTTGCAGCTTCGACTTTCCTGTAACTATACAACGGAGCATCCATTTGACACTATCGAAGTTCGAACCCGAACGATTCCGCAGTCCGGCATATTTGGCGGTGATTGATGATGCGCCAGCATGCGCACATGTATATATCAGACAATCCTGTATCGAGCAGATGAATCGTGAGGCCGAAGCAGCGTATCCGCTGGAAATGTGCGGCTTGCTGCTTGGTTCTATGGATGACAACGGCTGGCAGGTGCATGATGTGCGCGCGGTTGCCAACCTGAACACCGACCGGGCTGCTGATCGCTTTCAGCTGGATCCGGCTGCCTATCAGGCCATTGATCGTGAATTGCGCGGTTCGGGAAACGAGATTATCGGCGTATATCACTCGCATCCGGATTGCCCGGCCAAACCCTCACCGACTGATCTGGCCAGCGCATGGGAGGGCTTTGCCTATCCTATTATCAGTGTGTGTGATGGACAGGCGACAGCCATGCATTGCTGGGTGGTCAATGCATCCGGCGATAGATTTCAAGCTGTTGATACGGTGGTATCAGCATCATGAATTTAGGCTCATTTCTCCTGCTGTTCACCATGTTGATACTGTCCTCCTGTGGCGCGCAACAGCATTTATCAGAGCAACATGCCAAGCCTCAGCCGCCGCTTTCAGGCCATGCTGCCGGGTCGAACCCGGACGGGTCGAACTCGACTGCCAGCCAACAAGGTGTGCCATCAGCGGCTGCAAAGCAGTCTCTGTCGACAGCGAACATGTCCCCCGCATTTCTTTATCTGGCGGCGCAAAAAGCATTGAAAGAAGGCAATCATGCGCTTGCCATCGAATTACTCAGCGCACTGCTTCAAAAGGATCCGGGTGCGATTGATCCGCGCCTTCAACTCACCATGCTGTTGCTGGCATCGGGGCAGCCTGACAGAGCCTCGGCGCATATGGACGCATTGCTGGCATCCAAAAAGCTGACCGCTCATCAACAGGAGCAGTTGCAACTGGCTCGTATTCGTCTGTTTCTGGTGCAGGGGCAGGTGGATCAGGCATTGCATGGAGTCGAACGTTTTCTAAAAAACCATCCAGCCCATATTCAGGGGCGCGACATACAGGTTAGAATCCTGTCCAGCCGGCAGCGCTATGATGCAGCGCTGGCGGCCATTGCTGCGGCAATCCGGGTCAAGGAACGGCCCGAGTTCCGCCTGCTGCAGGCGCAACTGCTGATCAAAACAGGCAATATCACGGCGGCCAGAAGGTCTTTGGCACGGATGCAAACACTGGCGCCGGATCATGAAATGCCGGTATTGCTGCTCAGTGCGCTGGCGATGAAAGAGAAACACGTAGCCCAGGCCGAGCAGCTGTTACGCGATTTTATTGCCGCGCACCCGGAATCGTTGAATGTTCATCTGGCGCTGGGTAAGCTGCTGATTCAGCAACACCGCTTGCCCGATGCGATCATGGTATATCGCGAACTGGCCAGGCTCTCCGGCAATAATCCGGGCATGTTGCGACAACTGGGCATGCTCTATTTTGAGCACAACGATTATGCCGGGGCGGAAAAAACATTTCGCCAACTGCTTGCGTCGCGTCCGGATGATATGAGCCGTTTCTATCTGGCCGCCAGCCTGGAAGCGCAGGGCAAGGCGGATCAGGCCAGCGCATTGTATGAGCAGATTGATACATCATCCGCGCTGGCTGCTGAAGCGCAACTGCGCCTGGCTGCCATTGATGTCAGCCATGATAAATTCGATAAAGCCAGCCAGCGCCTGCAAAAAATCCTCAAAAATAATCCTGCCTATCTGGATGCGCATCTGATGCAGTCCGCCATTTGGCTGAGCCAAAAGAAATTCAGAAAACTGATCGATGCAACCGCTTCCCTGATGAGTCTGAAGAAACTGCCGCCGCAGTTGTTGTTTAATCGGGCAGTGGCCTTTGAGCATTTCAAGCAGTATGAGCAGACCGAAGCCATGCTCAATCGCGTTATCAGGCTCAATCCCGACAATGCCGAAGCGTTGAATTTCCTTGGTTATACATATGCTGTGCAGGGGATCAAACTGGACAGGGCGAAAGCATTGATTCAGCGCGCCCTGATTCAGAAACCGGGTGATGGTTATTATCTCGATTCACTGGCATGGGCTTATTATCGCAGTGGCGACTACGACAAGGCGGCCGAGATGCAAAGCAAGGCGCTGAAACAGATTCCGGATGATGCCGTGATGCATGAGCATTACGGCGATATTATGTGGAAAAAAGGCAGGCCGCAGGTGGCGCGTCAGGCATGGAAAAAGGCCATTGAACTGAAATCCGAACACCCGCAGCAATTGCAGCAGAAAATACAATCCGGCCTCAAAAGCACGCAATGATATTTCCATTCCGAATGCACGCCCGGATTTTATTGGCCAGCGTGTGCATGGCAGCCATCGTGTTACTGGGCGGCTGCGCCGGTACATCGCATCAGCCGGATGCGTCGGCCAAAGCGGCAGCTATTGGCCCGTACACCTCTTTTTCCGCGCGTCTGATTGTCATGGAGCCGAGCAGACGATGGCAGGTATTGCTCCAGTGGCAGGCGGATACACCCGAACGGGGCTGGCTACGCATGACGCATGCGGCCACCGGCACTGTGATTGAGTTGCGCTGGCAGGGTGAGGCGATGCAGGTTCGTGATAATCGCACGCCTGACTGGCGGGCAATCGGGATGGGTCAGTTATCCAGCCACGGCATTGTGATCCGGCCACAAGCGCTGGCCGCCATTCTGCTCGGCCACATGCCGGGTTATTTCAAACAAACAGATACGCAGGTATGGGAAAGCCGGCAACCAGGCCGCCTGATTCGTTTGCGCTGGCAGGCGCAGGCGCATAAATTGACCATGACCGATTTGAAACACGGACGCAAAGCGACGCTGATCATTCAACCATGAGGCATCTGTACCCGGCTCCGGCAAAAATCAATCTGTATCTGCGTATCACCCGCATCCGGGCCGATGGCATGCATGAGCTGGATACTGCCTTTGCCTACGTCGATCTGTGCGACCAGCTCAGCGTATCTGTCGCGGATGCTATCCATGTGACATGCTCGCAACCACATCTGTCCGGTGAAAAAAATCTGGTGCATCAAATTCTGACGGCCTTCAGAACCAAACACGGCATCACACAGGGTCTGCATGTGCATATCGACAAGCAGATTCCGGAACAGGCCGGCCTCGGCGGCGGCTCATCGGATGCGGCGACGGCGCTGATGGTGGCCAATAAGCTGTGGGGCGTTGATGCAGATAAGGATGCGCTGATTGATTTTGCCACGCCATTCGGTGCAGATATCCCCTGTTTTATCTATGCTCAGGCCAGTCTGGCGAGCGGTGTTGGTGAACAGATGCAGGACTATCCACAGGCGCTTCCATCCGGTGTCCTGTTGCTGGTTCGGCCCGCTACAGGGCTTTCGACCGGGGCGGTGTTCCGTCATTTTGACAGCGCGCATGGTCTGGATCGTACGTTGACCGCTCCGGAGACGCTGGATACTATCCGCCGCGATTCGCCGCAGCTGGCTGAAAATGACCTGGAAGCCAGCGCCTGTAGCCTGAATGCTGATGTTGCCAGGCTGCTGCAATGCTTGCGCAGTCAGTCGGACAAGGTATGGATGAGCGGCAGCGGCTCGGCATGCATTGCGCTGTTTGAGCAGCAGCTGCGTGCCCACGCAGTGGCAGCATTGCTGAAACAGCAGGGTTTGGCGGATTGGTCGCATGTCGGGCGCATTATGCATGCGCATCCGATGTTAGAAATTGGGACGTAGCCAAGCGGTAAGGCAGCGGGTTTTGATCCCGTCATGCGCAGGTTCGAATCCTGCCGTCCCAGCCAGTCATGTTGCCGGAGTGTATCCGGCAATCGTATGAGCAAAAGCGGGTGCGTGCAGCATCTTCAGGAGGGAACTGAATATGTTCCATCAAAAAATGCGTCTGTTTGCAGGCACGTCCAACCCTGCGCTGGCCCAGTCGATTTGTGATCATATTGACCATCCGCTGGGTGATCTGTATTTTCAGCGTTTTTCCGATGGCGAGATTTTCCTGCAAATCAGGGAGACCATTCGCGGTCAGGATGCATTTTTTATCCAAAGCACCAGCAAGCCGGCCAATGCCAATCTGATGGAATTACTGATTTTTATTGATGCCGCCAAACGCGCTTCGACACGCAATATCTGTGCAGTAATCCCGTATTTCGGCTATGCGCGTCAGGATCGCAAGAGTGCAGGGCGCACGCCGATTTCGGCCAAACTGGTCGCCGATCTGATTACCCGCGCCGGCGCTACCCGCGTACTGACGCTGGATCTGCATGCCACCCAGATTCAGGGCTTTTTTGATATCCCTGTGGATAATATTTTTGCTATCCCGCTGTTCTCAAAAGACATTGAGATGCGCAACCACATGGATGATATCATGATTGTATCCCCGGATGTTGGCGGCGTGGTGCGCGCCCGTGCGCTGGCCAATCGTCTGCATGTGGATATGGCGATTGTCGATAAACGTCGCCCGGCGCCCAATGTGGCCAAGGTGATGAACATTATCGGTGAAGTCAGTGGCAAGCACTGTATCCTGATCGATGATATGGTCGATACCGCCGGTACGCTCTGCGGTGCAGCCGAAGCGTTGTTGGAACGTGGCGCAACCAAAGTCAGCGCCTATGCCTCGCATGGTGTACTCTCCGGCCCGGCAGCAAAACGCCTGAAGAAATCCGACCTGTATGAACTGGTTATTACCGACAGTATTTCGCAGCCGGAAAAAATCATGAATACGGAGAAAGTGCGCATCATTCCCATCGCGCCGCTGATGGGTGAAGCCATCACCCGCATCTACGATGCCCGTTCCATTTCCAGCCTGTACGATTAGTTTTCCCTGTGTGAAATGCCCATAATCATCTTTCAGCACTCAGCCGGCGGCGAATGGGATGCCGGGGCATTTGATCAGGATGGCATCAACCGGGCGCGGCAGCATTTATGAATAGTCCGGGGTAGGTAATTTGCGGGTAACGGCATCAGGGAGGCATAGCTAATGTTACAATGTCTGGACTATTGGCGTACTCAATGCAGTGAAACACAACTGGCTGAGTTCGATCATCAATTGCGCCTGCATTGCGGTACAGCAGTCATCAGTCAATCGGCTTTGAAGACCCGCTATCATGGCAGTTATCACCGCGCGCTGATTAACGGGAAAGTGCTGTTAACTGCCGTCAGGACACGGGACTACATTCGGGGCAGCGCCTTATGGGGCAGTGATATCGATGCCGGTAAAGAGTTTGCATCCATGCTCGCCGATCATGATGGCTGCCTGCCCGTCAAACATGTCGATTCGGAATATCAGAAATCTATCCCTCTGCTGCTGCAGCGCGGTATTCTGTTTGAACACGATGGCTATTATCACCTGCCTGCTGAAATAGTCATCGAACTGCGTGGCAAAGAGCAGCCGAACAGCTGGATGACGCTGGTAGCCAAAACACCATTGGCCATGTTGTATCAACTGGTGCCGGATGCGGCGCAGGCAGCCATGCTTAAACCCAAAGCCATTCGCAATGAGTTGGGTGCATGGCTGGCCAGCAAAGGCATTGCGGCGCATCAAGGCGATGTATCCGCTGCGCTCAATGATGCTGACTGGACACTGCTGTTGACACTGCATCACCACGATTTGGATGATTTTGATGAGCTGGAGCAGCTATATCCTGATCTGGAGCCGGTTTATGTGACACGTCATTACGGTTATCGCGACGGTGAAACACTCAGCCTGCGCAAATCACTGGAAGCGACCGTGCCCGAACAGTTAAAGAAATTGTGCCGTCTGGGCCTGATTGGCATCCGGGTGCAACATGGGGATGAACGATATGCGTCCATCTGCTTGTGTGATGAAGCCAGAAAGCTGCTGGAAGCGCCATTAAAGCAGGTTCAGCAGCGTATCGGGCGGAGTCTGAAAGAAGGCTGGGGCGCTGAACCATGTGATGCAGAGCAGCCTTCAGCCTGGTCGATGGATCAGCACATGTGGCGGCTGTGGATCACGCTGCATTTTCTGCCCATGGGCTTAACCCAGCAGGGTAGGCTGCGCAAAAACGAGCTCAAAAAAATAGCCAAATTACTCGCCGTTGATGATGTCGTTCTGATTCAATTTCTAGTGTTCAGTATGCTAAGGTCAGGCTTGCTGAAACAACAGGAGACACAGCTTGTACCCGTCAGCGTGGACTGGAAAAGCTGGAGCCGGAAGCTGCGCACGGCGATGTTCAATATCGTCAGGGGTAGCCAGCGCTGGGACAAGGCGGACGAGGAGCAGGTGTATGCCTTGCTGGCGCAGTTGCCGACAGGCTGCTGGTTAAATCTCGATGATGTGGTGGTCTGGTTGCAAATGCACTCCACTGGTCATGTGGTGGCAGCGGAGTGGATGGAGCTGTTTTGCGAGTATCAGAACTATGCCCTGCACCACCTGAATATAACCCATCGACGCATTTATCTGTTGCCGGCATTTCACGCTGTGCTCAAGCAATCAGCCGGCCAGCAAGTGCCTGCTTTATTCACCACGCCCGGCTGGCATGGGGCCAGAAAACAGGCCAAAACGCTCGGCTTTATTTCCGCCAGCGGCGAGATTCAATTACCGCCGGACTGTAATCACCGCGTGCTGGATAAACTGGTGCCATTTTGTTCCATCACGGCCATTGAGCAGATGATTACCCTGCAACTGGATCAGAAAGCATTGCAGCGCATGGCTAGCAATAAAGCGGCGCTGAAACAAACCAGGCGTGTGCTGGAATCGCTGCAATCACCCTTGCCGCAGCCGATCGCCTATCTGTTCGACAAACAGCAGGCGCAAAAGCCTGTTGCCAGCGCTGCCGCCGGTGCCATGGTGTTGGTGCTGCATGAGCCATCGGCGCTGCAACAGCTGGCAAAAACCGGTTTTACATTTTCCCGACCCTTTAAAAACAAGCCGGAGATTGTCGTGCTCGATGCATCCGCCGATGCCGAAGCGCTGCTCAAGGCCTGCTCGGAAGCCGGTATTCTGCTCGATACCCTGATCAAGCCCGTAGCCTGGGTCAGTGGCACGGCTGCAATCCGGGCATGGATGGACACCAATGTCAGCCGGGCAGATCAATGGCTGGAAATCGCTTATCAGAAAACACGCAGCAGCAAAGCCCGGCAGCTCTTCGCCCGCATCGAATATGATTATTACGGTGGCATCAGGATTCAACTGACACGCAAAACGGCGCAGGGTTATGCCATGCTGAAAAGCATGGTGTCACTGGAGCCTAAACATATCTTGCGCCTGCGCGAAATCGATGCTGCCGAGGCCGGTGAGCTGGGGCTGGATCTGTTATGAGTTATCACCCCGAGCGGCCGCTGATTGTACAGGGCGATCATTCGCTGTTGCTGGAGACCCATAACCCGCAGTTCAATGCCGCCCGTGATGCCATCTCCCCCTTTGCCGAGCTGGAGAAATCGCCCGAACATATCCACAGCTATCGCCTCAATCCGCTAAGTCTGTGGAATGCAGCCGCCGCCGGTCACACGCTCGAAGAGGCCGAAGCCGCCCTGCGCGATTACAGCAAATATGCCATTCCGGACAATGTACTGGAGGAAATGCGCCGTACCTTTGCGCGTTACGGCCAGTTGGTTCTCAGCAAGGATGATGAAGATACATTACGCTTAACGATCTCCGACCCGTTTATTGCAGCGCAAGTTGGCAAAGAAAAAACGCTGGCTGATAAAATCCGCGAACAGCTTGCCGACGATACATTCCTTATTGATACCGCCCAGCGCGGCGCCCTCAAACATGCGCTGATCAAGCTGGGCTTTCCGGTGGATGATCAGGCCGGCTTCAAGGATGGTCATCAGTTCGACCTGACGCTACGCAGCCATACCCAATCGGATGGTCATGCCTTCAGTCTGCGCGATTACCAGCACAAGGCGGTGGAGTCCTTTACGGCCTCCGGCTCGCACGGGGTGATTGTGCTGGCCTGCGGGGCCGGCAAAACAGTCGTTGGCATGGCTACGATGGCGCGCATCGGCATGACGACGCTGATTGTCACCCCCAATACCGCTGCGGCGCATCAGTGGCATGCCGAGCTGCTCGATAAAACCCGGATTGATGCCGCTGATCTGGGCGAGTTCACCAGCAGCCGCAAAGAGGTTCGGCCGGTGACGATCGCGACCTATCAGATGCTCACCTATCGCAGCCAGCAAGATGGTGACATGCCGAATATGAACCTGATCACCGAACATGACTGGGGTTTGATCATTTTTGATGAAGTGCATGTCTTGCCCGCGCCGGTGTTCCGGGCGGTGAGCAATATTCAAGCCCGGCGCAGACTGGGGTTAACGGCGACCCTGATTCGTGAGGATGGTTTGGAAAAAGATGTATTCTCGCTGATCGGCCCCAAGCGCTATGACCTGCCGTGGCGCGAGCTGGAACAATCCGGACACATCGCCGAAGCGCACTGCATCGAAATTCGCGTACCGATGAGCCAGGATGATCATTTCGCCCACGCGATCGCCGACGATAAACGCAAGGCCTACCGCATCGGGGCGGAAAACCGGGTCAAGGATGAAGTCGCCCAAGCCCTGGTTGAAAAGCACGAAGGGCAGGGGATTCTGGTGATCGGCCAGTACATCAAGCAACTCGAACGTATCGCAGCAACTCTCGGCGCACCGGTGATTACCGGTCGCATGAGTTCGGCTGAGCGCGAACGGCTCTATGCAGCCTTCAGAGCCGGCGATATCCGCCTGCTGGTGGTCTCCAAAGTGGCCAATTACGCCATCGATTTACCCGATGCATCGATTGCCATTCAAATTTCCGGCGCCTTCGGCTCACGGCAGGAAGAGGCTCAGCGGCTCGGCCGCATCCTGCGCCCCAAGGGTGGGCCGGCCTATTTCTATACGCTGGTATCCGATGACAGCGAAGAGCTGAAATTCGCGGTGAACCGCCAGCGTTTTCTGGCCGAGCAGGGTTATGATTATCTGATTGAAGACTGGGGTGGCGTAGTGAATTGAGGAGGAATATGTGTGACAGCTGAGAGGGTAGTGTCCCTGTCGTGTGTTTCGTGGGGGGTATGTGCTGATTCGGCCTATGTTTGACGCGCGCCGAACATGATGATGGCCATGCCGAGCAGAGCCACGGCTGAACCGATCACATCCCATACAGTCGGGCGAATGGCATCAATCGCCCACAGCCACAGAATCGCCACAAAGACATAAACGCCGCCGTAAGCGGCATACACGCGGCCTGCCGCTGTCGGGTGCAGGGTCAATAACCAGGCGAACAGGGCCAGGCTGATGGCCGCCGGTGCCAGCAACCAGATGGAACCGCCCTGTTTCAGCCACAGATAGGGCAGATAACAACCGATAATTTCTGCGATGGCGGTAACGACGAACAGGGCGAATGTCTTGAGCATGGGCGTGAGCCTATCGTCTGTTGGACTTTTTGCATGGGCTGCCTAGAGTGCGCGCCCGCGTCGGAAATCCTGAACAGGGTTGAGGCTTCTGGCGCACGCCGTGACGGGATAACCCGACGGTGCATTTTACTGGAGGATACAGCATGACTGATTATATTATCGAAGCCCGGCTTCGTGAAGAAACCGGCCGCAGCGCCACGCGTCGCCTGCGCCGCGCCGGCAAATTGCCGGGCATTATTTATGGCGCGGGTAAACCGGATCTGGCCATTACCATGGACTACAATACCGTTGCCAAGCTGCTCAATGAGGAACAGTTCCACACATCCATGCTGGTCGTAAAGGTCAAAGGCGCCAAGGGCAAGAACGGCGTGCTGCTCAAGGATACCCAGTGGGATCCGGTCATGGATACCCCGACCCATCTCGATTTTTTCCGCGTATCCGCCGGTGATGCAATCACCATGGACGTGCCGATTGTGACCATCAATACTGAAAAATGCCCGGGCGTCGTCAAGGGCGGCCTGATCGATCTTATTCGCCACTCGCTGGAAATCACCTGCCGCGCCGATTCGATTCCGGATCAGATCGAAATCGATTGCGCTGATCTGGATATTGGCGATACCGTTCATATTGATGATATTGCACTGCCGGAAGGCGCTGAAGTGCAGCATGATGTCAACTTCACCGTACTGAATCTGTCCGCCACCAAGGCCGGCACCGATGCTGACGACGACGTGGCCGCAACTGATGAAGATGCTGCTCCGGCTGAAGCAGGCGAAGCAGCCGAGTAAGTAGCAGAACAGGCCAGTAAGCAACCATGAAACTGCTTGTCGGCCTGGGTAACCCGGGCGGGAAATATGAGCAAACGCGCCATAATATCGGCTTCCGTTTTCTCGATCTGCTGGCCATATCCGAGGGGCTGCGCTTTGTCGCAGCCCCTCGTTTTCGTGCTGAAACTGCCACC
>CAZXAI010000043.1:0-11417 GCA_964638265.1 uncultured Zetaproteobacteria bacterium | reverse complement strand
TTAAAATCATGGGCAATGCCGCCCACCATAACCGCCACCGCCTCCATTTTCTGGGCTTTGATGATTTGCTTTTGCATGTTTTCACTATCGGTCAAATCTTCATATACAGCGACATAGTGTTGAATTGCCCCCTGCATATCGAAAATCGGAGCCACAGACAGATTGTTCGGGAAGATCGTCCCGTCTTTTTTCCGGTTTAATATCCGCCCCGTCCAGGGCTTGCCCTGCTGCAAGGTGCGCCAGAGTTGCTGATAAAGCTGCTGGCTATGCTGGCCACTGTTCAGTATGGCCGGTGAACGCCCCAGCACCGCCTCGGCGGCATAGCCCGTCGTCCGGCTGAAGGCCGGATTGACATAGACAATGGTTCCGGCCTTGTCGGTAATCATAATCGCCTCATTGATTGCCGCGATTGCACTTTCCAGCAGCAACAACTGCTGCTCATCGGCATTCAAATCGTATTGCTGTGGCCACCGGTAAGCGCTGCAAGGCTCGGCCGCAATAACAACAGGCTGCAGCTGCATGGAAATCCGGCACGCCGGATCCTTACCCAGCATGCGTTCCAGGCTGATAATGACATCGACAGCAGAGCCATCCCCCTGCCGGTAACGGCTCTGTATTTGCAGCCTCTCACCCTGACAGACACTGGTCAGGTAATCCTGCAACTGCTGTTGGGAATGGATGATATCCAACTGCATCATGCACATGCCCAATAACTGTTTCTGATGGTAGCCCAGCAGTTCGCAACAGGCCTGGGTTGCAGCCACGATATGCCCGTGCTGATCGAGAATCAGCGTTACCGCAGAACAGGGTGGAAGATCGACGCTTAGGTGTTGTCCCGACAACGTTTCATCCAAACGCAACCAACCACGCATCCGCAGCACAGGTTCATCTGTGATTTTGACTCCATAAAACGCATGGCACCATTTATCGCAGACAAAACACCCAACTTCAACCATAATCTACACACGGTTTTAGCGAAGCTGACACATAAATATTTTGACCTGCTCTGTGCTCTCTGTGTACTCTGTGCTTCAAGATTTTCCTGTTTGGTTCCGGCTATGCCGGCTGAGGATGTACAACAGCAAAGGGGGGGGGGGAATACAAGCATGGATAAACCGCGCTTCAAATGGAAATGACATGCTTTTCCGTCATGATTATGCTCCTGACGCTGATTGGCAGCGTGCATCCGATGCCAGCCAATGCGGCCGGAGCATTAGCTGATAACGCTTCGAAACGGGCCCAGCAAGCGGCGGCTCTGGCATCGGAACAAGCAAGTCCATATCCAACACAAATCACCCGCATGCACCTGTTTAAGCAAGCCATAACATGGTTCGGGCAGGTGAAAAGCCGGCACAACGTCCCGCTCGTATCCCGTGTCGCCGGCCGCATTGTGTCCCTGACAGTCCCGGATGAAGCAAGCGTCCAGGCCGGTGACGTCCTGTTTGAGCTGGCCGGTACGGCGATAGCAAGCCAGATCACGGATTTGCAACAGCAGCGCCGTGCCAGCAACAGGGAACTGGCGCTGGCACGGAAAAACCTCCAGTTCATACGCAGCAAAAAACAACAACACCTGGCAACCAATGAACAGCTAAATGCTGCAAAAAACGCATTGGCGCAGCTTAAAATCCGCATATCCGGCATCAAACAACGTCTGGTTTCACTGGCTTCCGGCATACGCATCACCGCCCCCGTGGATGGCGTATTTACGGCTCGCAGCGTACAGCTCGGTCAATATATCACGGCGGGAACAGTGCTTGCCCGCATCATTGACACCCACCACCTGCGCATCCGCGCCAGCCTGTTCCCGCCGGCTCATATCACCCGGCTGGTGGGGCAACGCGCAGTCATTCACGGATTGCATGGCGACACGACGGGCGTGGTAGCAGCAATCATGCCGGAAACAACCGCTGCAGGCGGCATACAGGTCTGGATTGTTGGCGATGCGGTTCAACAGCCACAGCGTGTCGTTCACCGGCTAAGCCCCGGCATGTCGTTGTCCGGTTATATCCTGCTGCCCCATACGGCTGTCGCGGTGCCGCAAGCTGCGATTGCCCGTGATGATGCCAATCATGCTTTTGTATTTATCCGCAGCGGCAACGGATGGCGTAAACAGCAAATCATCACCGGCATTCGCGATCAGGGCTGGGTGGCAGTGCGTAGCGGGCTGCATGTCGGGGATCAAATTGCAGGCGCAGGCGCCTATGAAATGCTCTACCGCGATTTCTCCACCATCTATCACGAACCAGATTGACCGTGTTATCACGCATCATTCATACGTTTATCCGACGCCCGCTGCTACTCGGCCTCGGACTGATACTGGTGCTGCTGGCAGGCTGGCATGGTTGGCAACGCATGTCGGTGAACTTATTGCCCGCACTCGATGTACCGGTGGTAAATATCATCACCCATCTGCCGGGCGCATCCGCCCGGGACGTCGATTTACTGATCAGCCGCCCTGTTGAAGCCGCGATGCGGAGCATCAACGGGGTACACCGCGTTGCTGCCACTGCGGCGCAGGGCATATCCCAAATCAGCGTGCAGTTTGACTGGGGCATACCAGTGAACGATGCCCGCCAACTGGTACAGGCAAAGCTCGGCCAGATATTCGCCACCCTGCCGCAGGGCGTGGTTCCCCGCCTGGAGCAAATCGGCGCCACCTTGCAGGAAGTGGCCGGTTTCACCATCACATCCCCTTCCGACCCGGTGGATTTGCTCAACACGGTGCGTTATCGCTTATTGCCCAGGTTGAAACAGATTCCGGGCGTATCGCGCATTGATGTACTGGGCGGCGAACAACGGGCATTTGTGGTGCGCCTCAAGGCGCAAGCGCTGATGCGCCTGCATCTGCGCTTATCGGATATCGCGGCAGCCCTGAAAACCATCAATCAGGTCGATGTGGCCGGCATTGCCCATGATGGCGGACGCGAATGGGTGGTACGCTCCGACAGCCGTATTCGCTCACTGGCGGATCTGCGCCAGGTCGTTATTCGTGTGCCATCCAGCCGATTGATATCGCATCAACCCACGGCGCTGGCGCAGCCGGTTCTGCTCGGGGATATCGCCGAGATCAGCGTAGGGCGCGTACCGCAACACTACAGCATCCACGGCGACGGCAAACCGGCTGTGGCATTGCTGGTGCGCAAACAACCGGGGGCCAATGCGCTGGATGTGGTGCGCCATATCGATGCCCGCTTAGCAGACTTGCAACGCCTGTTACCAGCCGGTGCAGAAATACACAAATTCTACGACCAGTCCGAGATTATTGAGCGCGCCAAAGATGAAATCATACAGGATTTATGCCTGGGGGCGGCTCTGGTTGTATGCGTCCTGTACCTGTTTCTCGGCTCCATTCGTCCAACGCTGGTGGTGGCTCTGACCATTCCCGTGACGCTGATGGCCACGCTGGCAATCATGTCGGCGCTGGGGCTGTCGCTGAATATTGTCACCATGACAGCGCTGGCGCTGGCCATAGGCCTGATCGTGGATGATGCGATTATTGTGGCTGAAAACATTACCCGCCAGGCCAACCGTCAGCCTGAACGGCCTGTCTCTGAACAGACCGGCCCTGAACGATATGCAACCCAACAGACGGCCCTCGATGCAACACTGGAAATCGCCGGCCCCGACACGAGCGGTACCATGACCACGCTGGCCGCGTTTATTCCCATATTGATGACTGGCGGCATCGCCGCCCTGTTTATGCGTCCGTTTGGCTGGACCGTGAGTGCAGCCTTACTGGTATCGTTAATCCTGTCCTTGATTCTGGTGCCGGCGCTATCCGCCTCCGCCTGGTTTATATCTGCGCCGTCGACACCTGGCCGGGTACGCCGTATTCAAACACGGCTGGAGGCTATGCTGGCACGCGCGCTGGCGCACCGTAAAACAGTGATGGCAACGGCTGCGCTTATCGTCATCGTGGCCACCGCCCTGGCGGCAAACGGACGGGCATCATTATTGCCCGCCATGGATGAGGGCTCGATCATGGTGGAATATACCATGCCGCCGGGCACATCGCTGCGCGAGAGCAACCGCATCGGTCAACAACTGGAGGCGATTGCCCTGCAACAACCGGATGTCGCATCGGTGTACCGGCGCACCGGCTCTCCGCGCATCGGCTACCAGATCGAAGGGCCGAATCGTGGCGAATTGATGATAAAACTAACGCCATTGCGTGAGCGCAACCGTAGCGCCGATGACATCATGGATGACTTTCGCCAACGCTACGCGCCATACACCAGTATGAGTTTTTTGTTTCATCATCCGACTCAGGAAAAAATGGACGAGAGTTTTTCCGGCCTGCCCGCCCTGTTTGGCGTCACCATTTATGGCCGGGATAACCGCGAACTGATTAAACTGGCCGACCGGGTCGAGGCGTTATTGCAACAGCAGCCGGGGATTTCCAATATCGTCAATAATACCAACGTGCGCAGCAACCAGCTCACGGTTCACCTGCGCCCTGCCCGGCTGGCGTTTTATAAGCTGCGGGCAGCGGATGTGCGTCAGACCCTGCGAGCCGCCGGATTCGGCCTACAGGCCACCAGCATTATCCGTGCGCAGGAAACCATTCCCGTGCTGCTGCGCTGGCAGGATACGACTATTGAGCACCCAGAGATGGTGGGGACACTCCCCGTCCCGACACCGGATGGCAACTGGGTTGCATTGAACCGCGTGGCGGATATAGAACAAACAGGCATACCGGCTGCCATCACCCGCTTAAACGGACAGCGCCAGATCACCCTGTTGGCTGAAGCCGAGGGTAATCTGCTCACGATTGCCAGCGCCATTCAAACAAAGCTGGATCTGCTCACATTGCCGGCCGGGTACAGCGCCGCCGTCAGTGGTCAATATCCGCTACTCATCCACACCCTGATTGAATTTGCCCTGACAGCACTGGCCGCTATCGCGCTCATTTACCTGATCATGGTATTACAGCTGGGTTCATGGAAACAGCCATTGGCAATTCTGGCGGTGATTCCGCTGGCGCTGGCCGGCGGCCTGGTTGCCGTTAGCATCAGTGGTCATGGCATTGATGCGTCTATCGGCATGGGCGCGCTGACGCTGATCGGCATAGCGGTGAATAACGGCATTGTACTGGTTGATTACGCCAACCGTCAGGTTCGAGCGGGTGTAATCGTGACACATGCCTGGCAGCAAGCCGTCCATGTTCGCCTGCGCCCGATTATGATGACAGCGACCACCACCATCGCATCGCTATTACCGATTGCCCTGGGGCTCGGCGGCGCTACAGAAATTTTTCAGCCTTTTGCATGCATGGTTATCGGCGGTCTGCTGGCTGCCATGCCGGGTACGCTGTTGCTATTGCCTGTTTTGTTGAGCGCAAGCCCCCGCCATAGCGGCACGCCAATGCGCTGATCCAGAATTACCTTTCCGCCCGCCCGCTTTGACCACCCGAAATTGCGGTAAAAATTTTGGATCTTGTTATTCAATCGTTACCCTCAACCCAGCAGTGTGAGCATGCGCTTACCCAGCAGGGTGGGATTATGTTCAATGCTCACCCCGGCAGCTGCCAGCGCTGAAAACTTCGCTTCGGCTGTTCCCTTGCCGCCGGAAATAATAGCGCCGGCATGACCCATACGCTTGCCTTTGGGCGCTGTCGCACCGGCGATAAATGCCACCACCGGCTTGGAAATATGCTGACGAATATAGTCGGCAGCATGCTCTTCATCGGAACCGCCGATTTCACCGATCATCACCACCCCTGCTGTGTGCTCATCTGCTTCAAACAGTTTCAACGCATCAATAAAATTCAGGCCGTGAATGGGATCGCCCCCCATGCCGATACAGGTCGATTGACCCAGACCTGTCTGGGTCAGTTGTTCGACCGCTTCATACGTCAGCGTACCGGAGCGTGAAATCACACCAACGCGACCGGGCTGGTGGATATGGCCCGGCATAATGCCGATCTTCGCCTCACCCGGGGTAATAATGCCGGGACAGTTGGGGCCAATCAGGGTGCAGTCGATACCCTGGATTGTCTTTTTAACGCGCAGCATATCCTGTACCGGAATACCCTCTGTAATGCAGACAATCAGTTTCAAACCCGCCTGCGCCGCTTCGATAATCGCATCGGCGGCAAAACGCGGCGGCACAAAGATCACCGTGGCCTCTGCCCCGGCCTGCTCCACTGCATCGGCCACAGTATTGAATACAGGCCGGTTCAGATGGATTTGTCCGCCTTTGCCCGGCGTTACGCCACCGACAAAACAGGTGCCGTAATCAATCATTTGTTCGGAGTGAAAGCTCCCCTGCCTGCCAGTAAAGCCCTGACAAATCACACGTGTGTGTTTATCCAGTAACACGCCCATACATTACCTCCATTGGACTCTTGAGTAACAACATGACGGACTCTATCATGTTATTACTCAATCGTTGGGTATTTGCAACCCGACTTGAGTCGCTATGCATCATGTTTTTAACATCTCATTATCTGTTCCCGTCGTAAAAAGTCCATCCATAGATTTTGCATGTAAACGATATCAGTGCGTTTGTCTGATAAATTCATACACTTCGCGCACGGAGTGGCCCGGATGGTCGCGGCAGGGGTGAAAACCGCCTGTCGAGGAAAGTCCGGGCTGCACAGAGCAGGACGCCGGATAACGTCCGGCGGGGGCGACCCCGGGAAAGTGCCACAGAAAACAGACCGCCTGCCTCTCTCACGAGACGCAGGTAAGGGTGAAACGGTGCGGTAAGAGCGCACCGCCCCGGCTGGTAACAGGCGGGGGCACGGTAAACCCCGTTCGCAGCAAGGCCAAATAGGGAAGCACAAGGCGCGGCTCGCGTTGCTTCCGGGTAGGCTGCTCGAGCCTGTCAGTAATGGCAGGCCCAGATGAATGACCATCACTCCTTCGGGAGTACAGAACCCGGCTTACAGGGCCACTCCGTATTTCATCTTGCCCCCGTTGTCGCTAGGTTTCGCATACAATGGAGACAAACACATGAGCCTGAGCTTTTCGGATGCTGCGAAAGCGAAACAGTTGCGCGAATATTTCAACCGACACGGTCGCATATATATTGTCGTGGATGCCACGCATGATGACGTGATTGTGCCGGAAAACCTGCATGGCGATCCGGCTCTCAGGCTGGTGCTCAATATACGCATGCCTCAGCAAATCAACATTCGCGATGACCGTCTGGACTCCGACTTCTCCTTTTCCGGCCAGATTTTTGCCTGCCGGATCCCCATGCAGGCCATCTGGGCTGCTTATCTGCCGGAGGGCGACCTCGAACAGGGCATCATCTGGGATGACAGCGTGCCGGAAATGATTAAAGCGATTGTGCAGGCGGTGCGCAGCAATATGCCCGATGAGGCCGTGCCGGATTTGCAGAATGCAGAACCGGCAACACAGCCCGATGACAATGCACCTGCTACCACAGCCGCTATTTCCGTGATTAAAGGCGGTGGCGGCAAGCGCCAGCCTGGCGCTCGCAAAAAACGCGCAGCCAGTCACTTGAGGGTGGTGAAATAATGCACATAGGGCTGCGCTTATGGGCGACCGCTTTCGTCTTGCTATGCATGCAACAAGCGGCATTTGCACAACCGGATGCGCGCATGCAGATTGAGGTGGCGGCACAGGAGCAGGGTGTTGACGTGCGCTGGTTACATGCCCATATCCGCAAAGCAGCTGGTATGGCTTTGCCGCAACTGTGGGCAAGAATCATTCCGGAGCATGCTATCGACCAGATCCCGAAGCATGTGAAAGCGGTGCGATTCCTGCAAAAAGCAGTGCCGAATGAGCTGGGCGTCCGTATTATCTTCAATGAAAAGCGGGTGCTGAGTTATCTGAAACAGCATCATATCCCCTATTATGCTGAACAGTCGGCCAGTAATGCGGTGATTGAACCGCAGCCGACAGAGCCGGCCATGAATAATCAGACGGGTGCATTGCAAACGCCGTTGCCCAGCGTGCTGCTGACCATCGAGCGCCATGCCTCATTGCCGGAGCAGGTCTTGTTTGAAGATGACCTGGCTCATGATCCACGCGTCTTGAACCTGACCCTGAAACAAGTGAGCCGAGATCAGCAACAATACCGACTACAATTAAACAGTTCCGACGAACAGTGGCTGATAGCGTGGTTCAGCAGCCGGGGCATGACGCTCACACAGTCTTTCGATGGCTGGGTGGCACGCTGACCAGCCCATGACGCAGGAACGCATCCTCAACATTCCCAATATCCTGACGCTGGCGCGCATCATTATCACGCCGTTTATCGTCTATGCCATTATTGAACACCAACCGGTACTGGCCCTGATATTGATGGGTATTGCCGGCATTACCGATATGCTGGATGGCGCGATTGCCCGCTATTTCGATCAGCGCAGCACGGTCGGCGCGGTGATGGATCCGCTGGCGGACAAACTGATGCTGATCAGCACCATTGTATCGCTATACCTGATTGAACAACTGCCGGCATTCCTGTTTCTGGCCGTGGTCTTTCGCGATATGATTATCGTGGTCGGCGCGATTGCCTATGAAATGGTCACCCATCAGCTGGAAATGCAGCCGTCGATTGCCTCCAAGATCACCACCTTCCTGCAGATCATGCTGGTCTTGACGGTATTATCCAATCTGGCCTGGCAGTGGCCGGGGGACACGGCATTTCATGCCCTGATCTGGCTGACATTTGCCTTCACCTGCATGTCCGGCATTCAGTATATGATAGTCTGGATGCGCAAGGCTGTCACCGCTGAAGATAACTGATGAGCGCGAAAAACCAGTTGCGGCTACAAATGGATTTGCCGCCGGCCTACGATTATGGCGCATGGATCAGGCATGCCGGCGTGGAAGAAGCATGTAATCGCCTGGCGCTGTGGTGCGTGCATGGGGGCAACATCTGGCTGGCTTCAGCATCATCTGCGGGCAAAACACATTTACTACGCACATTCGCGGTCGATCAGGCCGCTGTCGCCATACTGGATATACCTGCCGACCACCATACGCGCAATAGCTGGCAACTGGCGCAGCAGTGGATGGAATCACTGCAGGGTAATCAGCGCTGGCTGATTGACGTACCGGCCGGCGCCATGGCACAACCGGTTGCCCTCGCCCTGTTCCACCTGCTGGAGCGAGGGCGTGATTTGCAATGTCCTGTCGTGATTGCATGGCGTGGCGAGGTTGATGCTTTACCGCCCGAGCTATCGTCACGTTTACTGGCCATGGAAAAAGTCGATATGGCGCCACCGGCTGATGATGATGTGCTGCTCCAGATATTGCGTTGCAGCGCCGGACGCTTGCAGTGGGATATTCGTGAACAGGTCTTGCAGGCCATGTTGACCTATCTGCCCAGACAACTCGATATACTGGTCGCTGCCTTACAAGCCCTGGAATCACTGTCCTTTGAGCAGAAACACAAACCGGGGCCCGCCTGGGTCAAACAGCAACTGATGCGTCTGGTCGACTCGCTGGCCTGAGGGCGTGCCGGAACATTCCTACGTCAAGACGCAAACGTTTCAAGATGAAAAAATACGGGGAGCGCTGCTCCCCGTCGTTCGTTCTGCTCAGAAGCGCCAGTTAAAACCGAGCGCAATGACCGGGTAGAATTTGAAATTGTTCATTGCATCGTCGAGTTTTTTCTTTTCGACCGCGATATCTCGCTGCAGTTGCGCCGACGTGATACTGGTCGTCAGCGATGTTTTCGGTTTACCCTGATAGATAGCGCCAACTTCAAGGCTGAATCCAAACGGACTACCGCTGGATACGGCGTTGCCCCAGCCGAAGCCCAGATAGGGTGCGAACTTGTTGAAGTCGATCGAACCATTGACCGAGCCGACCTGCGCGGCCGTATAGGTTTTGCCATTGAAGGTATAGCTCGTGCCAGCAGCCGGAACGCCGTGAAGCGTAAATTTATTGCCATTATAGTAGAGGCCCCCACTGAGGCGAAACTTGCCCCGGAACGGGTAGATATCGGCGATCACGCCGGCGCTCAACAGCTTCAGCTTGGCATCGTAAGTCGCCTGCGTGTCGTTGATGGTTTTATTGTATTTGAACCCGTTGACCTGCAGGCGAGCGTTCAACAGTCCCGGTATCATGCTGGTTGTGATCTCACCGCTGACGCCGAGCGTGGACGCCTTGACCCCGACAGCGACATCGCCGGCCTGTGCCGCTTGTGCGCCCAGCGCCAGCGCCGCGACCATGGCGGCACTGATAATTGTTTTGTTGTGCATTGAAATCCCCCTCTCATTATCTGTTGAATAGCGGGCATACGCCCAGGAAGGGGAAAGCAAAAGTGGTGCCATTGAAGCCGTCGTTTCCGGATTCAACGCCGGGACTGGGTTAACCACGCATCCAGTGCTTCCAGCGCCCGTTCGGACACGGCGCGACGACGTTCAGCGCGCGAGAATCTGCGTTTTCCCTCGCGTTTCTTGCCCGCCGGCAACAGGCCGAAATTGATATTCATGGGCTGAAAGCCCTCAACGCGGGTTTGCGAAATATGCCCGAGTAATGCGCCATGCGCGGTAATCTCCGGCGGCGCATCCGGTTCATTCCCCCTGGCCATGGCAGCCAGAAAGCGCCCGGCCATCAGCCCCATGGCAGCAGACTCCACATAACCCTCCACGCCGGTAATCTGGCCGGCAAACAGGATGCGCGGGTCGGATTTCAGTCTCAACATGCCATCGAGCAGAGCCGGTGATTTGATAAAGGTATTGCGATGCAGGGAGCCGAGGCGGAAAAACTCGGCGTTTTCCAAACCCGGAATCATGGAGAATACCCGCTTTTGTTCCCCGTAGGTCATCTTGGTCTGGAAGCCGACCATATTCAGCAGCGACCCCATGCGATTATCGCGGCGCAGTTGCACCACGGCATAGGCTTTCTCACCGGTGTCCGGATGATCCAGACCGACCGGCTTCATCGGCCCGAAACGGGGCGTGTCTTCACCGCGTTCGGCCATTTCCTCAATCGGCATGCAACCCTCGAAAAAGGGAATATCCTCAAAATCCTTGAATGCCACCTTGTCCGCATGAATCAGTTCGTGGATGAATGCCTTGTACTGCGCCGCATCCATCGGGCAGTTCAGATAATCGCCCGCCTCGCCCGCTTCGACATTCTTATCATAGCGGTTTTTCCAGTAGCAGATATCCATATTGATCGATTCCGCATCAATCACCGGCGCAATCGCATCGAAAAACATCAGCCGGTTCTCGCCGGTGAGTTGCTGAATCTGCGCGTACAGCGCATCGGAAGTCAGCGGCCCGGAGGCGATCAAGACCAAACCTTCAGACGGGATTGTCGTGACTTCGCCCGCGATCAGCTCGATCAGCGGTTCGGCGGCCAGCCTTGACGTGACCAGTTCGGCAAACTGTTCGCGATCCACCGCCAGTGCTGTGCCGGCCGGTATGCGCGCGGCATCGCCGCAGGCCATAATCAGCGAATCCATGCGCCGCATCTCTTCGTGCAGCA
>CAZXAI010000042.1:0-11452 GCA_964638265.1 uncultured Zetaproteobacteria bacterium | reverse complement strand
TTCTGAGCCGGCGATATGGCCGGCTTTCCATCCACCGTAATCCAGCCTGCTTTAATCCAGTGGCGCACATCTTTTCTCACCCCGTAGCCGAGGTTGGCGAGCAGTTTATCGAGCCGTTCTGTTGTTTTCATCCGCGAATTCCTTGTATGATTTTGAAGCCGCCGGTTTCAATCAGCGTTCGGCATTGCTGTAATTCTGATTGTAGCAGTCTCTCATAGGGCAGTTTCCGGTTGGCGACCATATACAGAATGCCGCCCTGTTTCAGGCTCTTGCAGGCATGCCATACGATGGCTTGTCCCAGTGCCACATCTCTGCTCTGGCCGCTGTGGAAGGGCGGGTTGCATACAACCCAGTCCAGTCCGGCGGGCAGCGTTTCCGTAGCGGCATCCATCCAGTGGGATTGTATTATAGCTGGCCATGCGGCCGTGTTTTGAATGGCGCAATCGAGCGCACACTTGTCCGCTTCAACGAGGTGGAGCTGTTTGATAGCTGAAGACCGGGCCAGGATGTGCGTGGCCAGCAGGCCATAACCGCAGCATAAATCCATGCCGGCGCCGGATAATTCAGGCAGTTGTTCGATCAACAATAAGGAACCTGGATCGGGTCGATCCCAGCTGAACAGGCCCGGCTGTGAGATGAAACCCTGCGTATCAATGCGGCGTGCTTTTCCGCCATCCAGCCATCGGGATGACAGCCCGGCATCCAGTCTGTCAGAGCGACGGGCAGAAAAAATCCGGCACTTGGACTTGGCGCGTGACGATAAATTCCCGGCCAGTTGTTTGAGCGCCGATTCATAGCTTTTCGCACCGTGTTTATTGGCGCATGCCATCATGATCTTCCCATCCCCCTGCAGCCGCTTCAGCGCTGCCGCCATCCATGCATACGTTTGCTGTTTGTTTTTGGACGGTAGCAGCAGAATCAAGTCATATCGCATGCCGGCATCCGGCCAGACGGGTGAAACCGGCAGACCGATTGTGCGGATAGATGCATACTCGGGTTTGAAATGTTGCTGAATATCCAGCTGGCCGCATTGTCCTTGCAGTGTAGCTAGCAGGGCATGAGCCTGTGCATTGATGATGAGTAACTGTTGCGGGTGGCTTTCAAGAGCGGTCTGATATAACAGTTCGATAGCCTGCATGGATGACCCACCCTGTGTGACGCTGCCAGGATTCATCTTCAACTCAGCGGCGCAAACAGGGTGTTGAGTTCTTCTGTGGTCCATAGCGGTTGTTTGCCGGCAGTCGTCTGGTGAATGGCATTGGCCAGGGCGCGTTTGCGCTCCTGCAGTTCCAGGATTTTCTCTTCGACCGTGCCTTCGGTAATCAGTTTATAGACGAATACAGCCTTATCCTGACCAATACGGTGGGCGCGATCAGTGGCCTGTGTTTCGGCGGCCGGATTCCACCACGGATCGAAGTGAATCACGGTATCGGCAGCGGTCAGATTCAGGCCGACGCCGCCGGCTTTGAGGCTGATCAGAAATAACGGCGCCTCTTCATTCTGGAAGGATTCAATCGGCGTCTGCCGATCCTTGGTCTGGCCGGTCAGTTTGACATAGGCAATATTATGCCGGCTGACCGCCTCTTCAATCAGTCGCAGCATGGACGTGAACTGGGAAAACAGCAGCACCCTGCGTCCTTCCTCAATCATCTCGGGCAACATTTCCATCAACATATCCAGCTTGGCGGATGCCGGCGGCTCGCCCTGCAAGCCATTGACCAGACGCGGATCACAGCATACCTGGCGCATTTTCAGCAAGGCATCGAGTACCACAATCTGGCTCTGGCCGGATCCCATCGTCGCCATTGCATCGCGCACCCGCTTCTGCATGGCCAGCCGTACGCTTTCGTATAGTTCCCGCTGCGCCCCTTCGATTTCAATGCTGCGGATGATTTCTGTTTTGGGCGGCAGTTCCAGCGCCACTTCATCCTTGCCGCGCCTGAGCATGAACGGACGCAGGCGCACATTCAAGGCATCCTGACGCGCTGCATCGCCCTCAATTTCAATCGGTTTACGGAACAAGCGGGTAAAGCCGCGCATATCGTGCAAATAACCGGGCATCAGAAAATCAAACTGGGCCCACAACTCGCCCAGGTGATTCTCCATTGGCGTGCCGGTCATGCACAGCTTGTGCGATGCGTTTAAGTGGCGCACCAGTTGCGACACCTTGGCGCGCGGGTTTTTGATATACTGCGCTTCATCGAGAATCAGCATATGCCAGTGCTGCGCTTCGAGCGTTTCAAAATCGCGCGCCAGTAGCGGGTAGGTTGTCAGTACCAGGTCAACACCGGCCAGTTTGTCAAAATGCTGCGCCCGCTCCGGGCCGTGCAATACCAGTACGCTCAGTCCGGGGGTGAATTTCTCGGCCTCGCGCCGCCAGTTATGCATCAGGCTGGTTGGCGCCAGCACCAGGGCCGGATGCTGTAGTCGCCCCTGTTCTTTTTCGGTCAGAATATGGGCCAGCGCCTGCAGCGTTTTCCCCAAACCCATATCATCAGCCAGAATTCCGGCCAGGTTCATCTGGCGCAGAAACTGCATCCAGTTCAAGCCCTCGCGCTGATAATCGCGCAGTTCCGCCTGCAAGCCTGCCGGCGCATCGCAGACCGGCACATTGCCAATATCCACCAGTTGTTTCATTTGTTTCAGCCAGACGCTGCTGTTAATGCGCACGGGCTCTGCCGATGTACTGATGCTCTTTTCCAGCGCCAGCATCTGCGGTGCCGAGAGTTGTACGGTTTCGGTTTTTGCACTGGCAAATACATCCATCATAAAATGCAGGATATTGGCTACCATCTCGCCCGGCACCGGCAATAAATGCCCGTTTGCCAGTGGCAATGGAATATGCGTCTTCTCTTTCAACCGAGCCAGCGATTCTGCTTTGAGCAAGGCCGGCTTGCTGGCCACCCAGCGTGCCAGTGCATCGATCAGATCAATCTCCTCGCCGCCGGCGAGGGTCACCATAAAGCTGGCCTGTCCCATCAAACTGCTACCGCTATCCGCGCCACCCTGAGCCAGATTGAGTTCCCATGATTCGGCATGCTCCAGCCGGAAACCGAAATCATCGGCCACATCCACACAAAAGCCCTGCGCTTCCAGTTCGGGAATTTCATACAGCATCCATTCCGGCCAGTGATCGTCATCGGCCAGCCCGAAGATATGTTCCGGAAAGTCGGTGGAGGCAGCCAGTTCATCATCCTGCATCGGATACAGGCCGGCTGCTTCCAGCGCCCTGACCGCGTTTTGTTCACAGGCCGTATCACGGGCATAGTCAATCACCTTATCGTCCCGAATGGTGCGAACAGGCTCCGGCTGGCTGGCATACAGGGCCGAGCGGCCATCGTAGTCAAACATCAGTTCGACGACAGGGCGCGTGTCTGCCCTGCGATAGCCCCCGCGCTGCGTGACCGGCATGGATTTCAGCCGGATTAGCGCCAGCGGCTGCACCTGACGATGCACATGCTGTAAATGAACCGGCGCAGGCACATTATCGGGCAATTGCCGGCTGACGGCTTCGATAGCAGCATCGGAACAATCGAGTTCAACAGGCGCAATA
This sequence comes from uncultured Zetaproteobacteria bacterium, assembly GCA_964638265.1. Classification (GTDB taxonomy): domain Bacteria; phylum Pseudomonadota; class Zetaproteobacteria; order Mariprofundales; family Mariprofundaceae; genus Mariprofundus. The sequence continues at coordinate 7,899 of CAZXAI010000042.1, read as the reverse complement.
TTGAGTAAAATCTCGGCCACATCGGCGGGCTGGCCACTATCGACCGGCCCGCATACCTCGTGTTCGGTATCAATATACCAGGGCGGCAATGTCGGCACGATGATTTCGTTATCGGACATCTGCAAGGTCAGGTGCTGATCGCCCCGGCTATTGAGTTGCCAGCCCCATGCGCCACTGCGCCGATCCGCCCGCTTCAATGCTTTGCTGTCCTTGTTCTGCCAGTGGCAACGCCCGGTATTTAAAATGCGTTTGAGAATGCTCAGGCCCTCAGACCCCTTGATGCGATAGCCGTGCATGGAGGACAGCGAACGATCCGTGGCCACTTCCCTGAGTATCTTTTCATCACCGGCCAGTACATATTTGGGTACCGGATAGGTGAGGATATTGGCCGCATCATAGGGTTGGGAGATGCCATAACCGCCGGATTTCAGGATACGGGCGGATATAAAATTCAGGCGTATGTTTTTATCGCCATCGGCCTCCAGGATATAGAGCAGGCGCTGCTTGATATTCTCCGGATATTCGTGATGCACCACTGTGCCATCATTGACCTGTTCCAGAGCGCCCAGCCATTGCCCGAAGGCAAACGGCACCGGTGCAATCGGTGCGCTCTGCTCCGACGCTGCTTCAACTGCCGCCGCCTCTGTCAACTGTGCCTCCATCTGCGCATACAACACAGCCGCAACATGCTTGCAATTGACGGCCACCGGACAAGTACACGCGCCGTCCATGCCCGCACCCGCTATAAATCGAATGTGTACGCGATAGGGCGCAGCGGCGCGCCCCTGCACCTCGGCCTCCAGCATCGCTTCGGATTTGGACAGAACCAGGTCAAGCACCCGTCCCTGTTCAAAATAACGCTCGCCCCTGGCGGCAAAGGCAGGGTTCAGCCATTGCCGGATCAGCGCTTCAGTAATGTCGGGTATCTCACGCATTCGCACTGCTCTCTTGTAGTGTTTTTATTTCATCACGGTAGCTGGCCGCATCCTCAAAACGCAGATCGGCAGCCGCTTCGGTCATCAGCCGTTCCAGTTCAAGCATGCGTGCGTCTCTCTCCGCTGCACTGATCGGTTCCGGCTCGGCGATTTCCGGGATATGACTGTAATCCATCTCATACACCGAGCCCAGGATATCCTTGATGTCCGAACGCACGGTTGCCGGCGTAATACCGTGTTCGATATTGTAGGCCAGCTGTTTTTCGCGGCGGCGTTCGGTCTCGTCCATGGCGCGCTGCATGGAGTTGGTGATCTTGTCGGCATAGAGAATCACATAGCCTTCCGCATTGCGCGCCGCCCGGCCAATGGTCTGGGTTAATGAACGCTCCGAGCGCAAAAAACCTTCTTTATCGGCATCAAAAATCGCCACCAGTGCCACTTCCGGCAAGTCTAAACCTTCGCGCAGCAGATTGATGCCGATTAATACATCGAATACGCCGAGACGCAAATCACGCAGAATCTCCATGCGCTCCACCGTATCGATATCGGAATGCAGATAACGCACGCTCAAACCGAGCGTATTCAGATACTCAGATAAATCCTCGGCCATGCGCTTGGTCAGGCAGGTGGCCAGCACACGAAAACCGCGCGCGATCACCGCATTGGCCTCGGACACAAAATCATCGACCTGGGTGCTGGCCGGACGAATTTCCACAGCCGGATCAATCAGTCCGGTCGGGCGGATAATCTGCTCCACTACCACGCCGCCGCAATGTTTCAGTTCATAGGGGCCGGGCGTAGCCGACACATACACGGCCTGCGGCACCACTGCTTCGAATTCATGGAACTGCAACGGCCTGTTATCCAGCGCCGAAGGCAGCCGAAAACCGAAATCCACCAGCGTCTGCTTGCGCGAGCGATCGCCCTTGAACATGCCGCCGATCTGGGGCACGGTGACATGTGACTCATCCAGCATGACCAGGGCATTGTTGGGCAGATAATCGAGCAGCGTCGGCGGCGCCAGGCCGGGGGCGCGACCGGTCAGGTGACGGGAATAATTCTCCACGCCGGTGCAATAACCGACCTCCTGAATCATTTCCAGATCAAACACGGTGCGCTGCTCCAGCCGCTGCGCTTCGACCAGCCGGTTTTGATCATGCAACTCAGCCAGCCGCTCGGCCAGTTCATCGCGAATGGCGTCCATGGCTTTAAGCAACTGATCGCGCGGGGTGACAAAATGGCTTTTGGGAAACACGGTATATTTATGCAACACTTCCATACGCTGGCCGGTCAAGGGGTCAAATCGCGAAATCGCATCGATATCATCACCGAAAAATTCCACACGCACGGCAAAATCCTCGGCATGGGCCGGAAATATTTCCAGTACATCGCCGCGCAGGCGAAAGGTGCCGCGATGAAAGTCCATATCATTGCGCTGATACTGCAATTCCACCAGTTTATTGACGGCGGAGCGCTGATCCATTTCACGCCCGAGCTCGAAATACAGCAGCATGCCGGCATAGGCTTCCGGACTGCCGAGTCCGTAAATGCACGACACCGAGGCCACGATAATCACATCCTCGCGCTCCAGCAGGGCGCGCGTGGCGGCATGGCGCATGCGGTCGATCTGCTCATTGATGGAGGAATCTTTCTCAATATAGGTGTCGCTGGACGGGACATAGGCCTCGGGCTGGTAATAATCGTAATAGGAAACAAAATATTCGACCGCATTATGGGGGAAGAACTGTTTGAATTCACCGTATAACTGCGCCGCCAGGGTCTTGTTCGGGGCCATAATCAGGGTCGGCTTCTGGGTGCGCTCAATCACGCAGGCCATGGTATAGGTTTTGCCGGAGCCGGTGACGCCGAGCAGGGTCTGATGCTGTTGCCCGTTGGCCACACCATCGACCAGTTCCGCTATGGCCTGCGGCTGGTCGCCACGGGGCTCGAAATTTCCGGCCAGTTCAAAACGCATCGCGCGATGCTAACCCCGGGCAAGCACGAATCCAGCATCACGTTCACAAGAATAAAAAAACGGGAGCGTTTACTCCCGTTTTATCGTGCTGCCATGCCGTTCTTTTTATATCAAATGACGATGCAGTTTGCATGGGTCGTTCCACCCTGTGGTACTTATTGATCACGGGGTGGAAAAGTCCATGCGCGTCAGAAGGGCAACCAGTCCCAGAAGTGGCTGGCCGACTCCGTGGCAGCGCGACCATGGCCGCCAGCATCATTCCGGTCTGCTGCATGGCGCTCGCCACGATGATTGTCCCTGTCACCATGTTCATGTTTGTCTTTCTCACCATGGTCGCTGGACTCATGCTGTTCATAACCGCCATCTTCCCCATCCTCGGCGAAAGTCGTGCCCACATTGGCTGATAGTGCGAGTATAAAAGCGATTGCTACAATAATAGGTTTCATATGATCTCCCTTGGTTTGCTCTTTCAATGCCCCAAGCCTGCAATAAACCGGCCACAGGGCAAGCAGGCAATCTCCCCCCTCAGGGGAACGCATTACCCTGCAATCAGGTTTTTACATAATGCAGGAACTGGCTGATACGCCCGGCGTTGATGCCGCGCTGTTCAAACTTGGTCTGCGGCCTGTCCGCATCGCGCTCGATAAAGCCGCCGATGCCGGCGACATTTTCCAAGCCGGGTGTGGCATCGAGAATATCGCGCATCCATTCGGCCAGATCGGCTTTGTCTGAAGCCAGTTTGATAAAACCGCCCGGCTTCAAACGGCTGACCATCAGGGCTGCAAAATCTTTCTGAATAATCCGGCGCTTGTGGTGCCGCGCTTTCGGCCACGGATCGGGATGGTTGATGAAAATGCCGTCGAGCTGCGCTGCTGCCACCTGATGCGTCAGGACAAACTGGGCCGGCAGCTGGGTGATCCGGCAACGCTCAATCACGCCGGCATCGTCCAGCCGACCCACAGCCTTGGCCACGCCGGGCAGATAAATCTCCACGCCGATCAATAACCAGTCCGGATGCGTTTGAGCCAGATGCACCAGAAAATCGCCATTGCCAAAACCGATTTCCATCACAACCGGAGCACCGGGCGGTAAACCCGCACCCTGCAGGGTTTTATCTTTCGGCAAGCCGATCCTCGGCAGCCAGCGCAGCAGACGCGCTTCCTGCCCGGTGGTGACAAAACCGTTTTTGCGGCCATGGGTGCGCATCTCCTGCTGGCTGAACTGGTCGCGGAACTCTTTGGATAATCGCATGCGCCGCATGATACGGCCTGAACACGGTTAGCCAATAGTCATTTCACTTCACAATCGCAGATAAATCTGCTATTGTAAGAATTATGTGAGGGTGCCGATGGGGCAAAAGAAAACATTCCGTGTCATTCTGATCAAACCGTCGCATTACGATGACGACGGTTATGTGATTCAATGGGCCAGATCCATTGTGCCAGCCAATTCGCTGGCTGCTATTTATGGACTCTGCCTGGATGTAAACGAACGCAAGGTGCTCGGCGATGATATCGAGATTGTCATTGATGCTTTTGATGAAACCAATATCCGCATTCCAGTCAAACAGATGATTGCCGACATCCAATCGGCTGATACTGGCGGTTTCGTTGGTTTCGCAGGCGTCCAGTCCAACCAGTTCCCGCGCACTATGGATATTGCCAGACAGTTACGAGCAGCGGGTATTCAGGTCTGTATCGGCGGTTTTCATGTTAGCGGATGTGCTGCCATGTTGCCGGAACTGCCCGCCGATATTCAGGAAGCAAAGGATATTGGCATATCGTTGTTTATCGGCGAAGCCGAAGGGCGACTTGATGATGTGTTCACTGATGCCCTCAATGGCAAGATGCAGGCCACGTACAATTATCTGGCCGCATTGCCATCCATCGAATCAGCCCCTCCTCCTTTTCTACCGGCAAAATTACTCAAACGTTCCATGAACTCCGGCACCAGCTTTGATGCCGGTCGCGGTTGCCCGTTCATTTGCAGCTTCTGCACCATTATCAATGTGCAGGGGCGCAAATCGCGACGGCGATCGGTTAGCGATATTGAAAAAACCATCCTCAGAAACGTCGAGCAGGGTGTGCGCTACTTCTTTATTACCGACGATAATTTCGCCCGCAACCGGGACTGGGAAGCTATTTTTGATCGCCTGATCGAGATGCGGGAAAATGAAGGTCTGGATATCCTGCTCACCCTGCAAGTCGATACCATGTGCCATCGTATCAAGGGATTTATTGAAAAAGCGGCGCGGGCGGGCACGACTCAGGTGTTTATCGGGCTGGAAGCCATCAATCCGGACAATCTGAAATCCGCCCAAAAAGGTCAAAACCATATCAAGGAATATCGCAAACTGATGCAGGCATGGCGCGATGTCGGCGCTATTACCTGCGCCGGTTATATCCTTGGTTTTCCGAACGACTCCAAACAGCGCATCCTGCATGACATTCAAACCATCCAGAAAGAATTGCCTGTTGATCTGCTGGAATTCTTTTTCCTGACGCCACTGCCAGGCTCGCAGGATCACAAGGAAATGGCCGAAAAGGGAGAATGGATGGATGCCGACATGAATAAATACGATCTGAATCATGTCACCGCCCGTCATGACAGTATGTCGAAAGCCGAATGGGAAGATGCCTATTTGTCGGCATGGGGTGCCTATTATTCCACCGAACATATCACCACCATTATGAAACGCGCTTATACCGGCGGCACCGGTATCAGTAAAATCGCCTTTATGTCGTGGTGGTTCTACTACTGCGTAAAATACGAGGGCGTACATCCGCTGGAAGGCGGTTATTACCGCAAAAAATACCGCACCGACCGCCGTCCCGGCATGCCCATTGAAAACCCGTTCATATTTTACCCCAAACGGGTTGGTGAGTTTATCTATAAACTGACAAAGATGGCGAACCTGCACTTTACTTTTGACAAGGCAAAAAAAGAAATCTTTGCCGACCCGGCCTCGGCGCAATATCATGACGCCGCAACAATGCCGGTAACCGAAAATGAAGCAGAAACTCTCGAATTACTGGCCAGCAAGACATCGTAAAAATCAAATCTCCGGAGATCATCATGTTACGCAAGTTCACCATTTCATTCGCTGTTCTGATGCTGGGAGCGACCAGCGCCTCGGCCACTGGCTATTCATACAATATCGATCATGGCACGCCCGCAGTCATTGCCAGCAACAGCAAGATGGCCCGGCTGGTCATTATCGGTTCGGGCGACTGCACCAGCATCCCTTACGATATCATCGCCGACGGCGTCAAATCGCTGCACGGTACGCTGGATCTGAGCAAGCCCGCTTCATTTCCGCTGGACTTTACCACCGTGACGCTGTCCTGCTCCAAAGCCGGTATCAAGGCCAATGTCAGCAAGCAGGCGTCCGGCATATTCCAGTGACGCGAAGAATCATCCCTGCACATCCGCGAACACCCAGATAATCAGGAGACTGCCATGTTACTCAGTACAACCCCGGCCATTGAAGGAAAAAGCATCACCGACTACAAAGGCGTGGTCGTCGGTGAAGCCATACTCGGCACCAATATTTTCCGGGATATGTTTGCCGGCATCCGCGATATTGTCGGCGGTCGCTCCGGCGCTTATGAAAAAGAACTGGCCAAGGCGCGTGATATTGCTTTTACGGAACTCGAAGCCAGAGCCACCGAGCGGGGCGCCAATGCCATTGTCGGCATTGATATCGATTATGAGGTGGTCGGCAAGGACGGCAGCATGATGATGGTCAGCGTCAGCGGTACTGCGGTGACGCTGACGTAATGATCGAAAAGATATCAGGCAACGATGGATGCCCGGATTTCATCCGCAGTCGCCTCGCCGCATAATCTGGCCACCAGGCGCAGGGCAAAGGCAATGGCTGTGCCCGGCCCGCGACTGGTGATCAGGAAATCATCTTCCACCACGGCCTCGTCCATATAGATTGAGGAAGGTTGCAAGGCTTCCATATCCGGTTGGCACGACGGGTAAGAGGTCACCCGTTTGCCAGCTGTGATACCATAGGCAGCCAGCGCAGTCGGTGCGGCGCAGATGGCGGCAATCGATTTGCGTTCCGTACGCAATCTCTCGACCACGGCTTTCACGCTGGCATCATCGCGCAACAAATCTGCATTGGGCAGGCCGCCGGGCAACACCACCATATCCCAGGCCTGCTCTGTGACATCGGCCAGCGCCGCATCGGCCTCAATGCGAATATCGGAACGCCCGGTCACGGTTTGACCATCAAGACTGGCCATGCACACGCGCACAGCAGCGCGGCGCAATATATCCACCACCGCAATCAGTTCCACTTCTTCCACGCCCGTTGTAAACGGAATCAATACGTTTGCCATAGTTACGCCTCCATCTGCCAAGTTCATGCTTCTATCTTCCATACTGTCGGGAAATCGCCCGTAGCGGCCCAGCCAAAGGCTTCGCCCATGCGTGCGATCACAGCGTTTTCCCGCCCGTCTCCGTCACCCTCAAGCATAGCCGTAAAATGGCGCAATAACAGCCCTGCATCCATGGCCTCGCGTGGATAGACGTCCAATCCGGCAGGCGGATAGGAGAGCCGGTTCATTGTTTGTCCCTGCTGCATTAACATAACTTTTTGGCGATCTGCATACAGTTCCGGCTCGCCTTCGGCCCCCATAAAGATCAGCGAGCGCGGCTGATCCAGCAGGCTATTGGCTGTTGCCATATAATCGGCGTAAGGGGTATGAAAAAAGCCGTTCAACTGGCCACCGCACTGCAACGGGTTGAGCAGGCGCGCCACCGTATTGGCAAACGAGCGTACACCCAGCCTCGGCCTGAGTGCATAGATGCGAAACAGATCCGGGCACAGGTCGGCCAGATCGGCATAGACGATATGCTCCCTGGCCAATATCTGTCCGGCCTCATGCAGTGAAGCCGCCCGCTGCACGCCAGCGCCCTGCAACACCTGCCATGCCGTGATGCGGCCATCAATATGCTCCACGCCGTGAATCAATACAG
>CAZXAI010000041.1:0-11835 GCA_964638265.1 uncultured Zetaproteobacteria bacterium | reverse complement strand
CAGAGCAACGGGTGTTGCTCTGATTGGCGCGATAGTGGGGAACGAGCCAGAGCAATCAGTGACGGGCAGGTATAACGAGGCCGGTCAAACAGGTAAAAAGGAGGCAACCTGATCGGGAAAAGCGCGCGTATCGACCGGTTTTGCGATGTAACCGGAAAAACCATGCGCCAGGATTTTTTCTTTATCTCCGCTCATCGCATGGGCAGTCAGAGCCACCACCGGCACATGATTGACATCCGGTCGCTGCTTGAGTTGTTCCAGAACAGCATAACCATCCATGCCGGGCATTTGAATATCCAGCAGAATCAGATCCGGCGCAACACCTGTAACCTGATCGAGGAATGCCTTTCCGCTATTGCTGGTCGTGATCTCGGCGCCATGCGCCTCCAGTATTGCGGTAAACAGCATCAGTATGCCATCGGTATCATCCACAATTGCCATTTTCAGGCCGGAAAAGTCATTCATTTGATCACTGCCTCTCCATTTTGATAATGGCCCAGCCTGTTTTTACCCGCTGCTTTGGCTGCACTGATCAATGTATGGCAACTCTCCATAAGCTGTTCTGTCGTGTCGCCATCATCGGGAAACAGGGCGATGGCAGCGCAGGCTGTCAGCCCCTGCGGCCCCAGTTCATCTTCGCCAGGGAAGGGGTAAGCTTCAATCATGTTTTTCAAGCGGTTGACTACCAGCAGGGCTGATTCCAGGTTGGCCTGAGTCAGAATCATGGCGAACTCATCCACCCGGTAACGGCTGGCCACATCAGAACCGCGCAGGTGGTTGAGGAAAAAGCATCCCACCTTGCGCAGAGCCGCATGCACATAGCCCTCACCCGCCAGCTTGCTGAATTCAGCAAAGCCGTCCAGATCAAACAGCACGCAGGCCAGATCCTGTCCATTGCGTTGTGCGCGGGATACCTCCTGGCTGAGGCGGATCTGGAAGTAGCGGTGGTTGAGCAGTCCGGAAATGGAATCTTTCAAGCCGGCCTGATGCGGGTAGATGGTTTCGAACTGACGGATTTCCTGTAGCAGACGTTCTCTGGTGAAGTTCTCCTTGCTGACGCAATCCTCAATATGCCCCATCAGGCGCATGCGTTCTGCAACAGTCAATGATTTGGCGCTGACGACAATAATCGGAATCGCTTCTGTCTTGGCCTGTCCTTTCAGTCTTTCCGCCACCTCAAACCCATCCATGCCGGGCATCATCAGATCCAGAATGATGATGTCCGGTTCCAGGCTTTCAGCCATGCGCATGCCTTCCGGCCCATTGGCCGCCGTATGTACCTTATATCCCTGTGCCGATAAGGTAACAGTATAGAGTTCACGGATATGCTCATCATCATCAATGGCCAGCACACGCATGGCGTGATGTTTGCGATGCATGCCTTTACCCAGAGAAGCCAGCTTGGAGGCCAGCAGTTTACGGTCGATGGGCTTGGTCAGGTAATCCGTAGCGCCGAGTGCAATACCCAGTTCCTCATTTTCACAGACCGTACACATGATGACCGGAATATCCGATGTTTCGGGATCGATTTTCAGTTCCTGTAATACTTCCCACCCGTCTTTGCCGGGCATCATGACATCCAGTAAAATCAGGAACGGCCGTTTCGTGCGGGCAAGGTGCAATGCATCCACGCCGTTCATGGCATGGCATACCCGGTAGCCGGCGGTCGTCAGGTTCAGGGTGCTGACCTCCAGAGAATTGGCATCATCATCGACCACCAGAATCAGCGGTGCATCGGCTGCGACAGGGAGCGGCTTTTGCTGCATTGCCTGCACCAGCTTGAGCGTTTGTGTCGGCTTGTCGTCGGGCGGCACCGCTGTTGCCGGCGCCTGGGCGGTCTGCACAGGCAGGGTGAATGTAAAGCAACTGCCATGCCCCTGCTCGCTCTCTACGGATATCGTGCCGCCATGCATTTCGACCAGCCGCTTGGTGAGCGTCAAGCCCAGGCCTGTGCCTTCAAAGTCGCGCGAATGCGATCCATCAGCCTGCTCGAACGGGTTGAATATGACCGCCAGATCTGCGGAGGAGATGCCGATGCCGTTATCGCGGACGGCAATAGACAGGGTGGCATATGCCTCTTCCTGGCCGCTAATGAATGAGGCTGTATCATATTCCACCGTGACAGTAACCTCACCGCCTTCAGGGCTGAATTTAATCGCATTGGAGCAGAGGTTATAGAGTATCTGTTTAAACTTGGTGCGATCCAGATATATTTCGCCAATACCCTGTTTGCACTGCAGGTTCAGGCTTACATTGGTTTTATTGGCGTAGCCCTCCAGTACCAGCATGACTTCATCGAACAGCGTCTCGATATTCACCTGTTCCAGTTTGAGGCTCATTTTGCCCGATTCAATCTTGGCGAGATCCAGAATCCCGTTAATTAACTCCAGCAGGTGTTTGCCGGATACATTGATGTTGCGCAGGTACCTGGATTGCGCCTCATTCAGAGGGCCGGCGAAACCATCAATCAGGAACTCGGAAAAGCCGTTGATTGAGGTCAGCGGCGTACGCAGCTCATGCGACATATTGCTGAGGAACTGGGACTTGGCCTGATTGGCCCGCATCAGCTCGGCATTGGTTTTGGTCAGGTCGCTGGTGCGTTCCATGACCCGTGCTTCCAGATGCTCGTTCAGCGATTGCAGTTCCGCTTTTTCCTGCTCGATGGTCTGGAACAGGCGTGTTTTCTGAATGGCATGAGCAGCCTGATTGGCCAGCAGATCCAGCATGCATATCTGGTTTTCATCATACGCGCGCGGGGCGAAGTCGTTGACATAGAGTATGCCGACAACCTCGTCACCCAGCGCCAGAGGCGTGGCGACCAGCGCCTGTACGCCCTCATCGGCCAGCAGACGATTGAGGCTAAATGCATCGGACTGGGAGATATCAGCGACGACAAACGGTTTTCTGGCATCAAAAATACGCTCGGTAAGCCCGCCATCGCGAATAATCCATGGCTCCTGCTGTTCAAAGTGTTCAGAGAAGCCGGCTGCGGCATGCAGAGACAGGGCCCGGCTGGTCTGATCGTACAATGAAATGGTTCCGGCTTGAGAGTCGCTCAGGCGCATGGCCTCATTGAGCACCAGCCTGAGTATCTGCGACAGGCTGTCGATGCTGTTGAGCTGATGACCTATGCGGTTGAGTGTTTCAAATGCGGCGAGCATACGCTCAACCTGTTCTTTTTCATGGTTGCGCTTGCACACCTGATCGTAGAAGAAGTGCGCCGCCTTGCCATCCATGACTTCCACTGCAGCGCCGTAGTGTTGACGCAGCTGTTCGGATACGCTGGCGGAGCCGGTGACATTGATGGCCATATCGCAAGCGGGTAAATCTTCAATGCAGGCACAGACGGGGATCGATTGCGACCGGGCCAGTTGCAGGGCGGGCGCATCGGCCCGGGAATCGGAGATGGCAACGACTTCGATATTGCTGTCATCCTGCAGCACCTGCAGCATAGCCATGCCGCCTTTGCCAGCGCCGATGATTGCCAGTTTAAACATATAAAAACTCACGCTGCCGGTATGGCGGATAAATAATGTTTTACGCAATCCAGGACGGAGGGGATGTCGAAGGGCTTGCTGATATAATCTGTCGCGCCACGGGAGATCGCTGTGTCGCGCTCCTCATCCTCCGGCAGCGCGCTGACCAGCACAATCGGCAGATCATCTCCGTATGTTTCGCGCATTTGCCTGAGTACCTGATAGCCGGTCATACCCGGCATGGTGATATCCATCAGTACAAGGCTGGGCAACTCATCTTCAGCCAGGGCCAGCGCCCTGCGGCCATCAGCCGCAGCCCTGACGCTGTAGTTGGCAGACTCCAGCACGGCGACCTGCATTTCACGAACCATCTCATTATCATCAACAATCAGTATCATCAGACTACCTCTAACGCGCCTGGAACTGTTCGACCCCGCGCCATGAACAATAGCACAGCACGGCACCATGCAATCCGCGTCTTTGTTGCATGTTAAGCATAGATATATCGCCATTTACACCGAACACTTTAGAATGAATTGCTTGCATCGGCTAACATGCATGGCGGGGACGCTGTCGCCAAAGCATGCGCACACAAGAAAAAAGCCAGCAACCGCAAGGGTTACTGGCTTTCTCAAGACCTTAAGAGACTAAGGTGTATGGCTTACATCATGCCGCCCATACCGCCCATGCCGCCCATATCACCGCCGGCTGGAGCTGCAGCTTCCGGTTTCGGGATATCGGCAATCATGGCTTCCGTTGTGATCAGCAGGCCGGCAATGGATGCCGCATACTGCAATGCATAACGGGTCACCTTGGTCGGATCAATGACGCCCATCTTGACCAGATCGCCATATTCTTCTGTCTGGGCATTGTAGCCGTAGTGTCCCTTGTTGTTGGACACTTCATTGACCACGACAGAGGCTTCACCGCCACCGTTGGATACGATCTGACGCAGCGGTTCTTCCACCGCGCGACGGACAATGTTGACACCGGTGTCTTCATCGTGATTAACACCGCTCACGCCATCCAGCGCAGCACGGGCGCGAATCAGGGCAACGCCGCCGCCGGCCACGATGCCTTCTTCAACCGCAGCACGGGTAGCATGCAGGGCATCATCAACGCGATCCTTCTTCTCTTTCATCGCTACTTCAGTGGCAGCGCCGACCTTGATTACTGCCACGCCGCCAGCCAGCTTGGCCAGACGTTCCTGCAGCTTCTCCTTGTCGTAATCGGAGGTGCTGTCTTCGATCTGCTTGCGAATCAGCGCCACGCGGGCTTCGATCTTTGCCTTGTCGCCAACGCCGTCAACGATTGTGGTGGCATCCTTGGTGATTTTCACCGTGGCGGCCGTACCCAGATCTTCCAGGGTGACATTCTCCAGCTTCAGGCCGAGATCCTCAGAGATCACCTTGCCACCGCTCAGGATGGCCATATCTTCCATCATCTCTTTGCGACGGTCACCGAAGCCCGGCGCCTTGACTGCAGCCACATTGACCACGCCGCGCACCTTGTTGACCACCAGTGTTGCCAGCGCTTCGCCTTCGATATCTTCAGCGATAATCAGCAACGGCTTGCCGGTGCGGGCAACCGCTTCCAGTACAGGTAGCAGTTCGCGCATATTGGAGATTTTCTTTTCGAACAGCAGGATATACGGATTATCCAGAGATGCTTCCATGCGCTCGGTATCGGTTACGAAATACGGGGACAGATAACCGCGATCAAACTGCATGCCTTCAACCACATCCAGCTCTGTTTCCAGACCCTTGGCCTCTTCCACTGTGATGACGCCTTCTTTACCGACCTTATCCATGGCATCGGCAATAATCTTGCCGATTTCAGCATCGCCGTTGGCGGAAATGGTGCCGACCTGGGCAATCTCTTCCTGATTTTTCACTGCGCTGGACAGGTTGGCCAGTTCAGCAACCACTGCTGTCACAGCCTTGTCGATGCCGCGTTTCAGATCCATCGGATTCATGCCGGCGGCAACCGCCTTGATGCCTTCCTTGGCAATGGACTGCGCCAGTACGGTGGCGGTGGTGGTGCCGTCACCGGCGATATCGGCAGTCTTGGAAGCGACTTCCTTGACCATCTGTGCGCCCATGTTCTCGAACTTGTCTTCCAGTTCGATCTCTTTTGCGACAGATACGCCATCTTTGGTGATGGTCGGCGCGCCCCATGATTTATCGAGCACCACATTGCGGCCTTTGGGGCCGAGGGTTACTTTTACTGCATCAGCGAGTTTGTTGACGCCGGTCATCATCTGAGCGCGAGCGTCTTCACCGAAATGAATGTCTTTAGCCATTCTTGAATCTCCTGTTTTATACGATTTCTTAAATATTTAATCTTGGTTAGCGCTGAATGCTCAGCTTTCGATAACACCGAGGATGTCGTCTTCACGCATCATCAGAAAATCTTCGCCATCGAGTTTGATTTCGGTGCCGGCGTATTTGGAGAAAATAATCTTGTCGCCTGCTTTGACATCCAGCGGGCGCACATCGCCATTCTCCAGGATTTTGCCTTTACCGGCAGAAATGACTTCGCCTTCCAGCGGTTTTTCTTTTGCCGAATCCGGTATAATAATACCACCTGCGGACATGGTGTCTTCATCCAAACGGCGGACAATAACGCGGTCGTGCAAAGGACGGACTGTAGTTGCCATCGATACTTCTCCTTTAATGAACTAATTTCGTGACTGCTATATAGGAACCGCTTGAATACGATTCAACCCCCTGCGCACATTTTTTTAACAGGCATTGGTCTGGATCCAAAAAACATCTTGTGTTGTGTACTCCGGGCTCTCTGTGGTGCAAGCTTCTGACGTTCGACGGGAGGTTATATGCAACTGGCGCTGAGTACATGGCAGGAAGTGGACGCTTATCTGCAACACGCTACCGGCATCATCATTCCGATTGGCTCGACGGAACAACACGGCCCCAACGGTTTCATCGGCACCGATGCGATTTGCCCGAGTAAAATCGCTGCTGGTATGGCCGAGTCCGAAGCCATTCTGATTGCACCGACCATCAGCTATGGCATGAGCCAGCATCACATGGCTTTTGCCGGCACCGTCACGCTTAAACCGGCCACGCTGATGCGGGTGGTGTGTGATGTAGTGGATTCATTATATCAACATGGTTTTACGCATTTCTATTTCATCAATGGTCACGGTGGCAATATCGCACCGGTCACGACGGCCTTTGCAGATATCTATGCCGACCTGAGCAGTACAGGTATGCCGCCGCCGCGTTGCCGGCTGGCCAACTGGTGGCGCGATGATGCGATTGCCGGGCTGGCTGCCGAGCTGTATGCGAATGCCGAAGGCCATCATGCCACTGCCAGCGAAGTGGCGCTGAGTTATTATGCCCACCCGGAAGCCGTCAAACAGGTGGCCATGAGCCCCGATATTGCGCCGACCGGCGAGATTTATGATGCCGCCAGTTTTCGGCGCAGCTTTCCCGATGGTCGTATCGGTTCCAACCCGAGCCTGGCCCGCGTTGAGGATGGTGAGCGATTTTTCCATCTGGCTGTGGATTCGCTGCTCGCAGATTACAAAAACTTTCTGCAGGGGTAAGGCAGCAATATGCATCTGGATCCGATGATGATGAATATTACCATTGTGCTGTCAGTGGCGCTGGCGATTGCCTATCTGGCGGTACGCATCGGCCTGCCGATTGTCGTGGCCTATATTATTTCCGGCATCATGCTCGGCCCGTCGATGTTCGGGGTGATTCAGGATATGCAGACGGTCACCCGGGTGGGTGAAATCGGCGTGGTGATGCTGCTCTTTTTTGTGGGCATGGAAGTCTCTATCCCCAGACTGATGGAACGCTGGCGTATTGCCGTGATCGGTACGGCGGTTCAGATCGCTATCAGTGTCGTGGTCTGCCTGGCGCTGATGTGGATATTCCACCTGCCTGCCAATCTCGGCATCCTGTTCGGGTTTATGATTTCGCTGTCCAGTACCGCCGTCGTGCTGAAAGAATTACAGGATGCCGGTGAAATGGATGAACCGTTCGGTCAGAATGCCATTGGCGTGCTGCTGGTGCAGGATATGGCCATCGTGCCGATGATGATTGTGCTGAGTTTGATCGGTGATAATGAGATTCATGCATCCGAACTGATCAAGCAGGTGGTGGGCGGCGTGGTGCTGTTGTCTGTTGTGATCTATTTGATGAAAACAAATATGCTGCATATCCCGGGATTTCTCAAAGGCAGTGTTGAAAAGCGCGTCCTGCTGGGGCTGCTGCTGTGTCTGGGCGCAGCCACATTGACCTCGTGGCTGGGGCTGTCGCCGGGGCTCGGCGCCTTTCTGGCCGGCATGGTGCTGGCATCGAGTGATCAGGCCGACTGGGTGCATGAACATCTGGAATCGGTGTATGTGATTTTCGTCATGATCTTTTTTCTGTCGGTCGGCATGATGGTGGATGTGGATTATCTGATGTCGCATCCATGGCTGGTCGGCGGTGCAACGGCGGTGGTATTCCTGTTTAATTCGGGGGTGAATGTATTTGTCATGCGCGCACTCGGCGAGAGTTGGGGCATGGCTCTGATTACCGGCGGCTTATTAAGCCAGATCGGGGAATTTTCTTTTCTGCTGGCTGCAGTCGGCGCGTTTGCAGGCATCCTCAGCCCGGCGCTGCATGAACTAACGGTGATCGTGATTGCCATGACGCTGCTGTTCAGTCCGGTCTGGATGGTGATGACCAAATGGCTGGCCAGACAACAAGGGCTGTTGCCCCGCTAACGCGCATGGGCACCTGTGGTATGACACATGGCCACAGCGTAGAAAATATCGATGTAAGCCGCGTCTTTGTTTCATGCCAAGTGCAACAGATTCAATCGTTTTACAATAAGGGGGTAGCAATGCGTTTGGTCATCTCGCGATTGCTGTGGATGATATTTATACACTATGCGATCAGATACGTGCTGATGGTGGCGTGATCAGCCGTGAGCCCGGCCCGATGAAACATGGAAATACCGTCATTGCTTTTGTGCGTGACCCCGATGGCTATGCCATCGAACTATTGAACGCTGATCATGCGTTGACTGTAAGTAATTCCAGCCAGTACAGACCACCGCTACACACCATCTAAGTGATGGTATCACGTGATAGGTCATTCCGGAGAGAGTTCATGAAACGCATATTATACCTTATTCTGGCTGCTGTGTTGTTTACCATTCAGGTTCAAGCTGTATCCGCCATCACCCTGCACGTGGCAGGCTCTACCACCGTGTTGCCGGTGGTTTCGACTGCAGCTGGCATCTACCACCGGCAACATCCGGGTGTGACGATTACCGTATCCGGCGGCGGCTCCGGCGTCGGCATTGCCTCGATGATTCAGCATACGGCCGATATCGGCATGGCCTCACGCGAAATTGATGCAGCAGAAGCGGCTAAACTGGATGGCCAGGTGGATGTGCTGACCATCGCCAAAGATGCTGTGGCTGTGGTGGTGTCCAAAGCCGTATATGTCGGTGGCATACACCAGTTGTCGCTCAAACAAATTGCAGCCATCTATCGCGGCCAGATCACAAATTGGAAAACGCTCGGTGGCCCGGATGCACAGATTTTTGTTATTGATAAAGAAGCCAGCCGGGGTACGCGCCATGTGTTTGCCGAGGCTGTACTGGGCGCTGCGCATGCGCGGGCGGCAGGCGCAGCGGTGATTTCCGGCTCCAATAATGAAGAACAGGCATTGGTGGCGCACAGTAATCAGGCCATCGGCATGTTATCCAATGCATGGCTGAACGATGCTGTACGCGGTATTGCCGTCGGGGACGGTCGTGGCGCGGTATTGCCCGATATTGAGCATGTGCGCGATGGCAGCTACCCGATCAGCCGCAGCCTGCACGTCTTGCTGCCCAACAATGCATCCCCCGAAGCGCGGGGTTTTGCCCGCTTCCTGCTTTCGAAACAGGGGCAGGCGATCGTAAAACAATCCGGCTATCTGCCGGTACGCTAACGACGCCCATCGCCGGTGTTAACGCTGTGGATGCGGGTCTCCGCGCTGATCAGCCTGGCTGTCGTGATTGTACTGCTGGGTTTTCTGCTGCAGCAGTCGTGGCCGTACTGGCAGCAATATGGTTTCAGCGCGCTATTTTCCGGCGACTGGTATCCCTATGAATCGCTGTTCGGGCTGGCGGCGGCCATGATCGGCAGTTTCTGGGCGGCGCTGATTGCGCTGTCTATCGCCGTTCCCACCGGTCTGGCGGCAGCCGTGATGAGTACGGAAATATTGCCCGGCCCGTGGCGCAGCCTGAGTCGCACCGGCATGGAATTGCTGGCCGGTATCCCCTCGGTGGTGTACGGCCTGCTGGGTTTGTGGCTGTTATTACCCTTTTTACAATCCAGCCTGCACCTGCTCACCGGCCATAATCTGCTGGCTGCCGGCTTATTGCTGTCGGTGATGGTGCTGCCGACGATTATGGTCATGGCGCAGGATGCGCTGGCGGCGGTCAGCGCCGATCAGCGCGATGCCGCCGCCAGCCTCGGCATGGGGTGGGGGGCGCGTTTATGGCGCGTGTTGCTGCCCCAGGCATGGCCGGGCATCCGCTCCGGCATCCTGCTGGCGCTGGGGCGCGCACTGGGTGAAACCATGGCAGTGATGCTGGTGGTCGGTTCCATGGATCGCATTCCCGAACCATTTTATAATCTGTTATCGCCAGCCCAGACGCTGACCTCGCGCATAGGCCGGGAAATCGGTGAATCGACGTTTGGCTCGATGCATTTCGCCGCCCTGATGGCCTGCGGTCTGCTGCTGGCCATCGTGACGATCAGTATCAGCCTGCTGGCCCACTGGCACACTGATCGCACCAGTGTTGTCCGTCCATGAACGAACGATATGCCAAAACACTGACCGTCATGCTGGCGCTGCCCGCCTTGCTGCTGCCCGCCGCCTGTTTATTATATATCCTGTTCAAGGGTGTGCCGGCTCTGGACTGGGCCATGCTGGTGGGCAGTCAGGATACCGCTTTTGGCAGCGTTAGGGCGCTGTGGCCTCAAATTACCGGTTCTCTGCTGTTGATGCTGGGGGCGTGCCTGTTGGCTGCGCCGGTGGCATTCGGCGGCGCACTGTTTTATGCCCTGGCGGCCAATATCCGGCAACGTCAGTTGCTATTGGGCATGATGCATCTGCTGATTGGTATTCCTCCGATTGTGTACGGCCTGTGTGGTTTGATTGTGCTGGTTCACCTGTTGCACTGGGGTATCAGTCTGCTCACCGGCATGGTGATTCTGGCGGTGATTATCCTGCCCATGTTGCTGATGAACAGTGTGAACGCCATCAGGCGCATTCCGGATGGCAGAACCGAAGCGGCGCGCGCGCTCGGATTAAGCCAGGGGCAAATGATCCGCCGCGTCTGGTTACCGGCGGCATGGCCGGCGCTGATGACCGGCCTGTTGCTGGGCATGGCGCGGGCGCTGTCGGAAACCGCGCCGATTTTATTTACGGCCACGGTATTTTCCGGCGTCACATGGCCGGATTCGTTGTGGTCGCCGGTGACCAGTTTACAGACGCATATTTTTTATCTGGCTCAGGCCGGAGCCAATGACCAGTCTGTCGATATTGCATGGGCATCGGCGGTGATACTGCTCGTGCTGGTTACCGCGCTGAGTGTCAGCGCAGCGGCCCTGCGAAAGATCAGGATAGAGCGATGAATACACAGAAAACAACGGCAGTGCGTATGGATATCAGTTCACCATCGGTGCCGCAAGCGCTGATCAATGCCGAATGCGCGCCCGGCCTGCACGTTTCCGGCTTGACGCTCGCACTGGGCGGCATGTCTATCCTGCGTGATATCTCATTTACGTTGCCGGAACGCGGCATGAATACCCTGATCGGGCCGTCGGGGGCGGGCAAAAGCACGCTGTTGCGCTGTTTCAATTTATTGCATCAATCATGGCAGGGCGATTTACATATAATGGGTCATCATATACGTGCGTGGCCGGGTGGTGCAGACAGCTTGCGCCGTGCGGTCGGACTCATTGCGCAAAAGCCAGCGCTGTTTCCCTGTTCGATTGGGCAGAATGTGGTGTTCGGCCTGGACAGAACAATGCGCCAACAGATTTCTGCCGACCGTATCGAACAGGTGTTGCGGCAGGCGGCATTATGGGACGAAGTCAAAGAGCGTCTGCATGATGATGCATCGACGTTATCAGTGGGTCAGCAACAGCGTTTATGCATTGCCCGGGCGCTGGTGTTAGCGCCCAATATATTATTGCTCGATGAGCCCACGTCCTCGCTGGATCCACGCTCCAAACAGCGCATCGAGGCATCGTTGCTGGATTTGGCGCAGGTCATGCCGGTGTTATGCGTCACCCACGATATGGAGCAGGCCAAACGGCTCGGTGGTCAGGTGA
>CAZXAI010000040.1:0-12461 GCA_964638265.1 uncultured Zetaproteobacteria bacterium | reverse complement strand
CAGCTCTACGCCAGCGCCGATAGCGCAGGACCGCGCAAGCGGTTCTGCGCTATCATTCATATAGACAGAATGGGCTGATATGTGGATAGATTTAATCTATATATTGACATTGCATGGTCTCCGCTCCCATACTGCATTTTATACCTGAACAAAACCATAAACCTGGGCCGGGTAAAAAGCAAACAGCATCGCTGGCTTGTGATTCGGGCTCGGCATTAGATCGAAGACTTCCCCGATAAACGGCTGGCTCTGCATAGCAGTGATGATCTAAGCGGATATCTCATGTGCCAGGCAGAAATAGTTCGGAAGCGGTTACTGTATTTCTAATCAGCGTTGAATCAGTTCGATCGCATAACCATCGGGATCGCGTACAAAGGCGATGACAGTGTCCCCGTGCTTCATCGGGCCGGGTTCGCGGCTGATCATGCCGCCATCGGTGCGAATCCGTTCACACAAAGCATAAATATCGTTCGCCGCAATCGCAATATGACCAAATGCATTGCCGTGCTCATATGCTGATGTTTCCCAGTTATGCGTTAGTTCAATTGCTGCCGTATCGGATTCATCACCGTAACCGACAAAAGCGAGCGTGAATTTGCCGCCGGGATAATCCTTTCGGCGCAGCAGGCGCATGCCCAGTATGCGGGTATAAAAATCAATCGATTTGTCCAGATCCACCACCCGAATCATCGTATGTAATAATCGCATCATATCGCTCCAATGAACATCATCCGGCAACATATCTTGCTGCCCATTTTCCAAATCTGCATGTCTAGGCGCAAATCAATGATGGTGCAATAAAACAAAACTGCCAGATAACTGTTCGGATTACCGTTCTCCTGTGTCGATAAGCCTGCCAACGAGACTGGAGAATCCCCTCCACTTTCGCTAGTCTGCGCCTCTTTTTCGCTCCGGGGGAGTGAAATTATTGGGGAATGTTTGTCAGACCAGCATGTGTACATCAAGTTGCCTGCCGGCTGCTTCTGTCAACATACGCCTATCTACGAGGTTACAAGAAATGAGTGATTCGCATACAACGGTAAACCGGACGCCTGCCAAACAGGGTTTATACGACCCGCGCAACGAGCACGATGCCTGCGGCGTCGGTTTTGTCGCCAATATCAACAACCACCAAAGCCATGATATTGTTGAAAAAGGTCTGGAAATCCTGACCCGGCTGACCCACCGTGGCGCATCCGGCGCCGATCCGCGCGAGGGCGATGGCGCAGGCATATTATTGCAAATCCCGCATGATTTTTTCCGGGCTGTCACGGCTGACCAGGGCTTTGACCTGCCCGATGCCGGCCAATACGGCGTTGGCATGGTGTTCTTTCCGCAGGATCAGGGCCATCGTCAGGCCTGTCAGGATATTTACGAGCAGGTCATTGCCGAAGAGGGGCAAACACTGCTGGGCTGGCGCGATGTGCCTGTCGATGCCGTGCGCGCCGACCTGCCGGACAGCGTCACCCACTGCGAGCCGGTGATTCGCCAGCTGTTTATCGGCTGCGGCGAGGGCTGTGAAAATCAGGATCACTTTGAACGCAAGCTGTTTGTGCTGCGCAAGGTCGTTACCCACCGGGTGAGTGCGCTCGGATTCGATGATGCGGCCAAATTCTATACTGCATCGCTATCGAGCCGCACGATTGTCTACAAAGGCATGTTCCTCTCCCACCAGGTGGCGGGCTTCTATGATGATTTAAGCGATGCACGCATGAAATCGGCGCTGGCGCTGGTGCATCAGCGTTTTTCGACCAACACCTTCCCCTCATGGGAGCTGGCGCATCCGTTCCGCATGATTGCCCACAACGGTGAAATCAATACCGTGCGCGGCAATATCAACTGGATGAATGCACGCCGCCATTCAATGAAATCCGAACTGCTGGGCGATGATCTGGATAAACTCTGGCCGGTGATTAAAGAAAACCAGTCCGACACCGCCTGTTTTGATAACGCGCTGGAACTGCTGGTGGCCGGCGGTTATTCACTGGCGCATGCCGCCATGCTGATGATTCCGGAAGCCTGGGCCGGCAACACGCTGATGGATGAACAGCGCCGCGCCTTTTACGAGCACCACGCCGCCCTGATGGAGCCGTGGGACGGCCCTGCCGCCGTGGCTTTCACCGATGGTCGCCAGATTGGCGCGACGCTGGATCGCAACGGCCTGCGTCCGGCTCGTTATCTGGTCACCGACGACGGCCTGGTGCTCGGCGCATCCGAAATGGGCGTGCTCGATATTCCGGAAGAAAAAATCATCAAGAAATGGCGTTTGCAGCCCGGCAAGATGCTGCTGATTGATCTGGAAGAAGGACGCATTATTGATGATGCCGAAATCAAGCAGCAGCTGTCCACCAGCAAGCCGTACAAGGAATGGCTGGCCAAAACCCAGATTCAGCTCGAAGACCTGCCCGAAGAAGTCGCCCCGCAAGCGCCCGATCACGAAACCCTGCTGCATCGCCAGCAGTCCTTCGGCTATACCCAGGAAGATCTCAAATTCCTGATTACGCCGATGGCCATTTCCGGCCAGGAGGGCACCGGCTCCATGGGCAACGACAGCCCGCTGACCGTGCTCTCCAGTCGCGCCAAGCCGATGTACAACTATTTCCGTCAGCTGTTCGCGCAGGTGACCAACCCGCCGATTGACCCGATTCGCGAGGAAATGGTGATGAGCCTGACCTCCATTATCGGGCCGAATCCAAACCTGCTCGGCCTCGATGAAGTCGAACCGCAACTGCGCCTCGAAGTGCATCAGCCGATTCTGTCCAATGTCGATGTCGAGAAGATTCGTCATATCGATCAGTACACCGACAACCGCTTCCGCACCATTACCCTGTCCTCCTGCTATCCGGTCAATCTGGGCGCAGCCGGCATGAAAACAGCGCTGACCGAATTGTGTCACAAGGCCGAACAGGCTGTGCGCGATCATTTTAATATTATCATCCTGTCGGATCGCGGCATGAATCCGCAGAACATTGCCATCCCGGCCCTGCTGGCCACATCCGCCGTACATCATCACCTGATTCGGGCCGGCCTGAGAACCGACACCGGACTGGTGGTAGAAACCGGTTCGGCCCGCGAAGTGCATCATTTCGCCTGTCTGGCCGGCTTCGGCGCAGAAGCGATTAACCCGTATCTGGCTTTTGAAACACTCAGCGATATGAAGCGTCAAGGCCAGTTGCCGGATGAATTAAGCGGCAAGGAAATCGAAAGCCGTTATATCAAGGCTGTCGGCAAGGGCCTGTTCAAGGTGATGTCCAAAATGGGCATTTCGACCTATCAATCCTACTGCGGCGCGCAGATTTTCGAGGCGGTCGGCCTGTCCAGCGCCTTTATTGCCAAGTATTTCACCGGCACGCCCAGCCAGATTGAAGGCGCAGGCATGGCCGAGATTTCCCAGGAAGCCACCCAGCGTCATATCGATGCCTTCCGTGGCGTGATGATTTATAAAAATGCGCTCGATGTCGGCGGCGAATACGCATGGCGCGTGCGCGGCGATGAACACACGCTGACGCCGGAAGCCATTGCCAAGGTGCAGCATGCCGTACGCACATCCAGCTATGCCCTGTATAAGGAATACGCCGCCATCATCAATAATCAGGCCGGCAAGCTGAAAACGCTGCGCGGCCTGTTCAAATTCAGGGGCTGTAATCCAATACCGCTGGATGAGGTCGAACCGGCCACGGCGATTGTCAAACGCTTTGCCACCGGCGCGATGAGCTTCGGCTCGATTTCGCACGAAGCCCATTCCACCCTGGCCATTGCCATGAACCGGCTCGGCGGCAAATCCAATACCGGCGAAGGCGGTGAAGAACGCGCCCGTTTCACACCGATGGAAAACGGCGATTCAATGCGCTCGGCTATCAAGCAGGTGGCATCGGGGCGTTTCGGCGTCACTACCGAATACCTGGTCAACTCCGACCAGATTCAAATCAAGATGGCACAGGGCGCCAAGCCGGGCGAAGGCGGCCAGCTGCCGGGCCACAAAGTGGATCAGCGCATTGGCCGGGTACGCCATTCCACGCCGGGCGTGGGTCTTATTTCACCGCCGCCGCACCATGATATTTATTCCATTGAAGATCTGGCCCAGCTGATTTTCGATCTCAAAAATACCAATCCGCGCGCCGATATTTCAGTCAAGCTGGTGAGTGAAGTCGGCGTCGGCACCATTGCCGCCGGCGTGGTCAAGGCGCATGCCGATCATGTGGTGATTGCCGGCCACGATGGCGGCACCGGCGCAAGCCCGCTGACGTCGATCAAGCATGCCGGTACGCCGTGGGAACTGGGGCTGGCAGAAACCCAGCAAACGCTGGTGCTCAACCGCCTGCGCGGACGCACGACCCTGCAAACAGACGGCCAGATCAGAACCGGACGTGACGTGGTCATCGCCGCCCTGCTGGGCGCTGACGAAGTGGCATTCGGCACCATCGCCCTGATTGCCGAGGGCTGCATTATGATGCGCAAATGTCATCTCAATACCTGCCCGGTCGGCGTGGCCACGCAAGATCCGGAACTGCGCAAGAAATTCGTCGGCACGCCGGAAGATGTGGTGAATCTGTTCCTGTATATCGCTGAGGAAACACGCGAAATCATGGCCGAACTGGGTTTCCGCAGCTATGACGAGATGATTGGCCGCAGCGATATGCTGGATACCAATGAAGCGATTAAACACTGGAAATCGCAGGGGCTGGATTTATCCCCGATTTTCCACCGCATCGACCCGAACGGCACAGCTGTTCACCACTGTGAATCGCAGGATCACGGGCTCGACAAACTGATCGACAACAAACTGATCGAGCAGGCCAGACCGGCGCTGGACAACAAGGAGCCGGTCATGATCGAAACGCCGATCTGCAATGTCGATCGCTCATTCGGCACCATGCTCTCCGGCGAGGTAGCCAAACGCTATGGCGATGAAGGCTTGCCCGAAGATACCATTGCCATCAAGGCCAGGGGTACGGCCGGTCAGTCGCTGGGCGCATGGCTGGCGCGCGGGATTTCGATTGATCTGGCCGGCGAGGGTAACGATTACGTCGGCAAGGGTTTATCGGGCGGTCGCATCGCCATTTATCCACCCGAAGAATCCAATATCGTGGCTGAAGAAAATATTATCGTCGGCAATACCGTACTGTTCGGCGCAACCGGCGGCGAATGTTACTTCCGTGGCGTGGGCGGCGAGCGCTTTGCGGTGCGCAACTCCGGCGCGGTCGCCGTGGTGGAAGGCGTCGGCGATCACGGTTGCGAATACATGACCGGCGGCACCGTCGTGGTGCTCGGTGAAACCGGTCGCAACTTCGCAGCCGGCATGTCCGGCGGCATCGCCTATGTGCTGGATCGCGATGGCACATTCGAGAGCCGTTGCAATATGGCCCAGGTGGCGCTCGAAGCCATCACATCGGAAGCCGATGCGCTCGAAGCACTGGATCATCAGGGCTCGGATCTGGAGACGCATGGCCGGGTGGATATCAAACATTCACTGAGCCAGAATGATCAGCAGATTGTACGCACATTGATTCAACGCCATGTGCACTACACCAACTCCAGCGTCGGCAGGAATATCCTCGATAACTGGAGCGATATTGTCGGCCAGTTTGTCAAAATCATTCCAGTCGATTACCGCCGCGCCATGGCCGAAGTGGAAGCTCAGTTGCGAGCAGAAAGCGAAGCGGCCACAGCCGCCACAAAGGAGACGACCCATGGGTAAGCCCACCGGATTCAAGGAATTCTCTCGCGAGAATCTTAGTTATGCGCCGGTCGCCGACCGCATTATGCATTTCAATGAATTTTATAAACTGCCGGACGATATGGCCACCCAGGGTGCGCGCTGCATGGATTGCGGCATCCCCTTCTGCCATAGCGGTTGTCCGGTCAATAATATCATCCCGGAATGGAATGATGCGGTCTATCGCGGCAACTGGCGCGAGGCTCTGGATATCCTGCATTCGACCAATAACTTCCCGGAATTCACCGGTCGCATCTGCCCGGCGCCGTGCGAGGAAGCCTGTACGGTCAACCTGATCGGCGATGCGGTATCGATTAAAAATATCGAACTCGCCATCGTGGAAAAGGGCTGGGAGAAGGGCTGGATTACGCCCCAGATTGCCGAGGCCAACAGCGGCAAACGCGTTGCCGTGGTCGGCTCCGGCCCTGCCGGCATGGCTGCGGCCCAGCAACTGGCTCGCGCCGGCCATGATGTGGTGGTGTTTGAAAAGAACAACCGCATCGGCGGCCTGATGCGTTACGGCATCCCGAATTTCAAGTTCGACAAGACCGTGATTGACCGGCGCATGGCGCAGATGCGCGCCGAAGGCGTGGAATTCCGGGTCAATTCCCATATCGGCGGCAATGTATCGGCCAAGGATCTGCTCAATGATTTCGATGCCGTCGTACTCTCCGGCGGAGCCGAGAAGCCGCGCGATTTACCGGTGCCGGGCCGCGAACTGAACGGCATCCACTTCGCCATGGAATTTTTGACCAAAAATACCAAGCGCGTACTCGGCGATGATATTCCGGACGATGAATTTATTTCAGCCGCCGGCAAGCATGTGGTTGTCATCGGCGGCGGCGATACCGGTTCCGACTGTATCGGCACCTCCAACCGGCATGGTGCGGAATCGGTCACCCAGCTGGAAATCCTGCCCAGGCCGGTCGATGAGCCGGACAAGCTGACCACCTGGCCGAACTGGCCGATGAAACTGCGCACCTCCACCTCACAGGAAGAAGGTTGTGAGCGCGACTGGGAAGTCTCCACCAAACGATTTATCGGCGATGATAACGGCAATGTGCAGGCCATCGAATGCGTGCGGGTAGCATGGCAGCAGGAAAACGGCCAGTGGAAGCTGAACGAAATCGAAGGCTCAGAATTCACCCTGCCGGCGCAACTGGTGACACTGGCTATGGGCTTTGTGCATCCGGTGCATGAAGGCATGCTGGCAGAGCTCGGCGTGGAAAAAGACGGGCGCGGCAATGTCGCCGCCAATGATCAGGATTACACCACCAGCATCGACAAGGTATTTACCGCCGGCGATATGCGTCGCGGCCAGTCGCTGGTGGTCTGGGCTATCCGCGAGGGCCGCCAGTGCGCCCGCGCCGTGGATGAATACCTGATGGGCAATACCACCCTGCCCCGTTAATGCGCACGGCATTTTCTTCACATTCAGGGGCTACTCATCGGGTAGCCCCTGTTTTTTTGTGCAGGGATTAAACCAGCCTGCCCGCTTTACTCTGCCCCGGTCATGGTAAAGAATTACCTCTCATGCATCTTCTGACAACATTATCCCGTCAACTGGCCCCTCGCCAATCCCAGCTGGAGATGATCATATCTTCCTTGGGAGCCGTCATTGGTATCGGCCTGGTTGCCTGGCTCAGCTACCACCTGATCGGCCCTGTCGGTTCACCCTATATCGTGGCATCCATGGGAGCTGCCGCCGTCTTGCTCTATGCCGCCCCCCACAGCCCGCTCACCCGCCCATGGTCATTTATCGGCGGACACCTGGTATCCGCCAGCGTCGGCGTCACCTGCGCTGCATGGGTGCCTGATCAGTTTCTGGCCAGCGGACTGGCTGTCGGATTGGCCATTTTTGCCATGCACCAGTTAAACTGCCTGCATCCACCCGGCGGGGCTGCCGCACTGGTTGCCGTGATCGGCGGCGAACAGATCCATACACTGGGTTATCTCTATGTGCTGGCGCCTGTCGGGCTGAATGTACTGATATTAGGCGCTGCTGTCTGGCTGACGCGCCTGTTACTGGCGCAAACACGGCGATCAAAAAAATCCTTTATCCCCATGCCGGATGATCATGAAGAGCATGAGCTGCCAACGATCTGCCCGTTCACGCATGATGACCTGAACCGCGCACTGCAGGATATCAACACCTATATTGATGTAACCATCGACGATTTGGATGATATCTATGCCCGCGCCACCGCCCGCGCCCATAAACGCAGTCTGGGCAATATGTTATGCCGGGATATCATGACCCGTCAGGTCATTACTGTTGAATTCGGCGACAGCCTGACACAGGCATGGTCGCTGATGCAGCAGTACACGATCAAAAGCCTGCCGGTCATCAGCAGGGTACGACGGGTAAACGGTATCATTACAGTCAGTGATTTCAAACAGGCTGCCGGTCATTTTGCCGGAGAAACAGTTGAACAACGCCTGGCAGCACTGATCAAGCCCACCCATGCAACACATTCAAACAAGGCAGAAGTAGTCGGTCAGTTAATGGTTTCTCCTGTTATCACCTTGCCGGAAGATGCCCATGTCAGCGAAGCTGTGTCGATATTCACCGAGCACGGCATCAGTCATATCCCTATTCTGAATACAGAACGACGCCTCTCGGGCATGCTCTCACGTAGCGATGTGGCGCTTTCTTTACGCACATCCAGTAGCCGCCAGGCTGCGCGGCGCTGAGCATTCACACCCGGCAGCGCGAACGCCAGTCAGTCGTCAAAGCCTGCAGAAACGTGATTTTCAAAGCGCGTGTATTTGTGGATAAAGGTCAGCTTCACATCGCCAATCGGGCCATTACGTTGTTTGGCCACGATGATTTCCGCCAGCCCCTCATTATCCGGTTTTTTGTTATATACTTCATCACGATAGATAAACATAATCACATCGGCATCCTGCTCGATGGCGCCGGATTCGCGTAAATCGGACATGACCGGGCGTTTATCGGCGCGCGCCTCCAGTGATCGGTTGAGCTGCGACAGGGCAATCACCGGCACATCCAGCTCCTTGGCCAGCGCTTTCAGGGCACGGGTGATTTCAGAGATTTCCTGGGCCCGGTTATCGGCATCGGCGCGACCGGACATCAGGCCGACATAATCGATCAACACCAGATCCAGCTGCTTGGCTTCGCGTTTGAGACGACGACATTTGGAGCGGATCTCCAGCACCGAAATAGCCGGCGTATCATCCACAAAGATGGCCGATTCGGCCAGTGAACCGCTGGCCGCAGCCAGCTTGCGCCAATCCTCAGCCGAGAAGCGGCCGGTGCGCAAATGCTGCATATCCACGCGCGCCTCGCAGGCCAGCATACGCATGGCGATTTGTTGCGATGACATTTCCAGCGAGAATACGGCCACCACGCCGGTATCATCACCGCGAATCGAAGCATTCTGGGCCAGATTCATCGAGAAAGCGGTTTTACCCATACTCGGTCGTCCGGCCACAATAATCAGGTCACCGCGCTGCATGCCGGCGGTCATACGGTCGAGATCGTCAAAACCGGTCGGGATGCCGGTAACCAGTTTTTTCTCGGCGTAGCGCGCTTCCAGTTCCTTGTAGCTTTCCAGCATCAGGTCGGACATTCT
Source organism: uncultured Zetaproteobacteria bacterium (assembly GCA_964638265.1). GTDB lineage: Bacteria > Pseudomonadota > Zetaproteobacteria > Mariprofundales > Mariprofundaceae > Mariprofundus. The sequence goes on along the minus strand of CAZXAI010000040.1, from coordinate 3,149 downwards.
GCTGAAAGACGGGCGGGAGCGGTTGAAGTTTTCGGCGATGCCGAGAATATTCTTTTCGGCCAGATCAAGGTGATCGTTTACAGCACGCCCGGTTTCTTCATAGACCTCGCGCGTGACATTGCTGCATACCGATAGCAAATCGCGCAGCACCGAACGTTCGCGCACAATATCGGCATAGTGTTTGACATTGGCCGAGGTCGGCACCGCCGTGACCAGCTCGGCCAGATAGGCTTCGCCGCCGATATTGGCCAGTTCGCCACGTTGTTCCAGCTGATCCTTGATGGTCAGCGCATCTACCGGCTGACCTTTGCCGGCCAGCTCGGTAATGATATAAAAGATGCGGGCATTGGCATCCACGTAGAAATGTTCGGATAATAATGAACCTTCCAAACGTTCCAGCGCTTCGGCATCGAGCATGATTCCCCCCAGCACTGCCCGCTCCGCATCATAAGCGTGGGGCGGGGTACGCTCTCTGAGCGTATCAGTGCGCAGGTGAATCGCCTGATTCAATAGCGACGCCTCAGTGTTGCTCTGAGGTAACTGTAATACTCAAATCAGCAGTAACATCGGGATGCAGGCGTACGCGGAACGCGTGATCGCCCACTTCCTTGATATGCTCATCCTGCAGGATATTGCGACGCTCTACCGCGAAGCCGTTATCCTGGAGCAGCGCAGCCAGTTCGGCGGCGCCAACAGAGCCGTATAAATGTTTGCCGTCGGAGGTGGCCAATACCACTTCCAGCGCCAAACCTTCCAGCTTGGCAGCTTCGGTCTTGGCTGTCGCCAGGACATCGGCCTGCTTGCTTTCGAGCAAAGAGCGACGGCGTTCGAATATCTTGCGGTTGCCGGCATCGGCCACTGCAGCCTTGCCCTGTGGCAACAGAAAATTACGGCCATAACCCGGACGCACATTGACTTCATCGCCAACATTGCCCAAACCTTCAACACGTTCCAAAAGAATCAATTGCATTGTTTATCCTCCAACTGCCGGCATGTTCCGGCGATAATCAAACCAAATATCCATCAGTCCAATGATCACAAACGGGATGATCAACATGGACCAGACGATTAACATCAAATACATCATGGCGATTGAAAACAGCATACCCTTTGCTTTCAACCAGCTGTGCCCCACAGCAACACCCTGTGCTGCCAGCAGACCGCCAATCAGGATGGCGGCATTGACAGCAATATAGTGCAGCTCACCGGAGCCCAGATTCATCAATGCCAGCAACACAAGAAACAAATATGCCACCGGTTTGCCAAACCCCAGGCTCAGCAAACTGCTTGCTTCACCCTGATAAAAACCGTACTTGCGAGCAAAGTTCCTGGCAAACACCACATCGCCCCACCAGGTAAACCACACCCCCAGCGCCATCAGGCCGGGCAGAATTTCTACCATCATCCGGCGCGACTGTTCAAGCATTTGCACCGCTTCAGGTTCGCCTGCCGGCATTTGCTGCTCAACGCCGGCAAACATCGGCGCCAGCAACGCATCAATCAGTTCCCGTATGCCTGTATCCTGCATCGCGGCGGCAATGGCTAATCCGATCAGGGTTAAACCACCCAGTCCAAACGCCAGATACTGCGCGCTGCGACGTACGCCATCGGAACGCATCATCAAGGCCGCGCCCAGTATCGGTACCAGTCCGTACAGTACAAATACCACCAGACCCGGCAACAACGTGAAGCCTGCAATCATACTGACGGCTACTGCAGCCAATGCTGCTACATGGGCGGCAAATAGCAGTCCGCCGCCAAAGGTGACCAGCGCAATCAGCGCCGGCGCCAGTATATGCAGCGACAGGCCAGCCGTAGTCAGCAGCATCGCGACAAAGCCCGGCATGCCATCGCTGAGCGCCGGCAGCCAGACGGCGCTCATCAACATGACCAGCATCAGCGTTGCGCATGGCAGGCGGTGCGTCAACACATAGGTCAGCGCCGCTGGCATCGTTTGCGGTGCGGGTGTCTGATCCTGCATCAGATCAGTCTACCACTGAGTACCGTAAATAATCCGCAATCAGTCGTGATGCAACGGTGTGAACGGTACCAGTGCAAGTACGCGGGCGCGTTTGATGGCAGTCGTCAAAAAACGCTGATGCTTGGCGCAGGTGCCGGTCACGCGTGAGGGCAGGATTTTGTAACGCTCGGTAATAAAACCACGCAGCAAATCCGGATCCTTATGATCAATCGCGATGCTGGTATCAGCACAGAATTTACAGAATTTGCGACGACGCTGAAAACGACCACGCGGGGCTCCGCGCTGTGGACGATCACCTTGCGGACGACCCTGTGGACGTGCGCCCTGCGGACGATCACCTTGCGGGCGGGCGGCCTGTGGACGATCTGTCGATGCTGGTGCTGCTTTTTTTACTTCTTCACTCATATCAAGTACTCCTCAATCTCTTGTCGGTGTCAGTCTGTTTGTGTGGACTGATCAGGTGCGGACTGATCAGGTGTGGACTGTTCGGGTATGGACTGCTCGGGATGTTGCTCCAGCAATCGACACGAACTGACCCAGATTTCCAACTGTCCCCAGCAAGGTTCACCGTCCCTGCTGTAAAAACGTCTGCGCAAACAACCGTCAACCATCACATGGCGACCATCCAGAGCCATCATGGCATTGACGATATCGCCACTGGCACGCAGTGGCATCGGTTGCTCATCCTGAACGCCGGCTCGCACCGGCCCCAGTTTCGGGCGATGCGTGACCAGTTCCGCAATCAAGGCCAGCGACCCATCCGGCATCCAGCGTTTGCGTATATGTCCGAGCCGGCCCGAAACACGGGCGCGGTTGAACTCAGGTGCTGGCTGCTGCTCCATCGGCTTCCTTGCTTTCTGTAGCCGGGGCATCATCAGCTGCTGCTTCGCCGGCAGCCGCGTCAGCGGCAGATGCGGCTTCGTCAGCCGCTTTCTTTTCAGCCGCTTCTTCTTCACGCTTGGCCGCAGCCTGAGCGCGACGCAGCAATGGCGATGGCTTATCAGAGAGTTCAGTCAAACGGGTGGTCAGCGTGCGGATAATACGCTCTTCCAGACTGATCGCATGCTCCAGCGTTTTAATCGCTTCGGCGCTACCGTCGGTAACGAGCAGGATATAGTTGCCACGTTTACGATTGGCAATGGAATATGCCAACGGACGTGAACCCCAG
>CAZXAI010000039.1:0-12471 GCA_964638265.1 uncultured Zetaproteobacteria bacterium | reverse complement strand
GACCGCACCAATGTTGATGTCCAGGAAGAAGACGCCAAACTGGTGGTATTACCCAAACAGGTATCGCTATCTGAACTGGTATCCGCGCTCAATGCCGTTGGCGCCACGCCCAGTGATTTAATGGCAGTGTTGCAGGCTATCAAGGCCGCCGGCGCGCTGCATGCCGAGTTGAGGACAATGTAATGCGTAACCTGGTCGAATCCGTTATTGATGGCGTACTGCAACGCCAACAGATGCAGCAGCATGCCGCCACACAGAAACAGCGCCACGCCGCTATAAACGCGCCATCGACCCGACAGACGGATCCGGCCCATACGCATCGCCACGGCTCTCGACTGGCCGCGTCGTCTGAAGAAAGAGACCCGGCATTGTGGAAAGTCAGCACCCAGTTTGAAGCCGTCTTTGTGCAGCAAATGATGACAGAAATGCGCAAAACCGTGCATAAGTCGGATGTCATACCCAACGGGTTTGCCGAAGATGTGCATGGATCGATGATGGATGCAGCCATCGCCCAGGCCAGTGTCAAACACCAGCGCTTCGGCATTGCAGAAAATATCTACCGCCAACTGGAAGCCGGCAAGAACGCGGCCATGCGTCCCGGCGCGCAACAGCCCGGTGCGATTCAAGCAATTTCGGATTCTGCCGATACATTACAAATGAAGCACGATATCACGCTGGAGGCAATCAAACATGCGGATTAACAGTTCAGGTGGGCTGCCAGGCATGCAGAAGTCCGGCAGCGCATCCAAAGGCAAAGGCAAAGCCGGCAGTGCAGGCAGAGGCGGCGACTCGATTAAAGTCAGCGATGCAGCGTCGCTGCGCGAAAAGGCGATGGTCATGCTCGGCGACATGTCTGCAGTTCGCATGGATCGCATTGAGGAAATCCGCGATGCACTGGAAAGCGGCCGCTTCAAATCAGACAGCCATAAAGTCGCCAGCCAGATTGTCAGCAATGCGCTGGCGGAGCACCCATGGTCTTAAATCAGTCATCCGGTGCGCTCATGCCGTCACTGCGCAGCCTGCTGAAGCAAATGGATACCTGCGCACAGGATCTGGAAGCGATCACACAACGGGAATATGAGGCCATCCGCAGCCTGGATGCCGAACAGATTCTCCAGGCCGGCCAGCAACGCATGATCACGCACCAGTATCTCGGAGAGCTGGAGCAGCAGATGCGTCAGTTACTGGCGCAACATCAGGTTTCCAGCCAGTTACCTATATCCGCCGTGATTGATATGTATGCTGATGATCAGACAAGCGAACTTCAGTCACTGCGCAACAGCCTGCATGAGCGCATGCTGAAGATCGATCAGCACAGTCAGGAAAACCGTATGCGCCTGCATGCCGCTTACAGTATTTCCTCCACGATACTCCAGGGTCTCGGATTATCCCCGGCGCAGCAAACATATAACCGCAGGTTAGCGGAATGATCTTCGATAGCCTGAATATCGCCGCCAGCAGCCTGAAAACACAACAACGGGCTCTGGATGTGGTGTCCCACAATATCGCCAACGTCAATACGCCCGGTTATTCCCGGCAAAGTGCGGATCTGGCCACGCTGTCATCGGAAAAGATTGCCGGGCTGAATCTGGGGCGTGGCGTGACGGTTACAAATGTACGTCGCGTGGTCGATCCGATTGTCAACCAGGCCATGCTCAACAATGGTTCGCAACGCTCCTACTGGAATACCACCCAGAAAGGGCTTAATGCAGTCGAGAATGTCTTCGGCAGCCTGCAAAGCACGGGGCTGGCTGCCGCACTGGATGGCTTTTTCACATCATGGAAGCAACTGGCCAATAACCCCCAGGATAATGGTCAAAAGGTGAATGTAAGAGCCAAAAGCACGGTGCTGGCCAATAATCTGAACAATATGAGTCAACAGGTTCTCGCCGAGCAGGTCAATACAGACGCCAACATCAATCAGTCCATCACCCGCGCCAACCAGATTCTGGATAATATCGCCTCCTTGACCACGCAGATCCAGCGCTCGGAGGCAGGCAACCTGGGCAGCATCGGTCAGGCCAACGATTTACGTGACCGACGCGATCAGGCCGTACGCGATCTGGCCAAGATGATGCCGGTTCAGGAGGTTCAGACACCGGGCGGTTCGTTAATGCTGCAAACCCTCAATGGCGATTTGCTGGTACAGGATAACACCGCCCGCCATCTGGCGCGCGGCTCTGTCAGCACCGGTAGTAAATTTGCCAGTGTCGTTATTCAGGGCAGCAATACGTCAATCGACAACGCCCTGCAAGGCGGCGTTATCGGCGGCATGATTAACCTGCGTGATAACAAACTGCAAAACTATATGCAGCAGATGGACAGTATCGCCGCCAATCTGATTTTCTCAGTCAATCAGATTCATGCCAGCGGCGCATCAGCCCAGCGTACCACCGCCCTCACTGCCGGCCAGAGCTCCAATACCGCACTGCCGCTGACTGATGCTACCCAGACAGCGCCATTTGCCGCCCAAATCAAGAGCGGCAGTTTCAAGCTGCACGTATATGATAATACCGGCGCGCCCACGCCAGCCGGCGGCACCACGATTACAGTCACTGCAGGCGTCACCACCATGACTGGCATCGCCACGGCCATCAATGCCATCACCGGCGTGTCCGCCTCTGTCAACGCATCCGGGCAATTAACAATCACAGCCGCAGCCGGCAAGACCTTCACCCTGTCGGGAGACAGCAGTAATATGCTGGCCGCGTATGAAATCAACAACTTTTTTCAGGGCAACAATGCCGGCTCCATTGCACTGGCCTCGGCCATTCAGTCCGATGCCGGCGCCATCAACACCGGGCAGGTCGACCCGGCCACGTCCACGATAAATCTGGGCGATAACAGCGCCGCACTGGCTATCCTGGGTTTACAGAATACAGCCCTGAGTGTGGACGGCACCACCACCGCCAGCCTGCATGATCGCACAACCTCGTTATCAACGCAGTATGGCACAGATACCGCCATGGCCAAGCAGCAAACAGATTATCGTACCGTTGAAGCCGACTCGCTGAAAAACCAGAGGCAGTCGGTATCCGGGGTGAATATCGATGAAGAACTTATCAGCATGATTAAATTTCAGCGAGCTTACGAATCATCTGCCAAAGTCATCTCCACCACCAACCAGATGCTAAACTCGCTTATGGGGCTGATCCGATGAGAATTTCCAGCAGCATGATATATAACAACCTGCTTTCCGGCATTCGCAATCAGCAAACGATTCAGAATGACAGCAATGCTCAAATCGCCTCCGGCACACGCTTTCAAACACCGGCTCAATCGGGACTGGATTATAAGATTTCACTGGATATCCGGCATTCCCAGACGGCGGTGAAAAACAGCATTGATGCCAGCAAGACCGTAGAATCCCGGCTCAATATCAGTCAAACGCTGCTCAACGATATGAGCAACATTCTTAAACGCGCCCAAACGCTGGCCGTGCAACAGTCCTCAGGCCAGCTAGGCGCGGGTGAACGTCAGGCCGCATTGAATGAAATGAACCATCTGGCCAATCAGTTTCTGTCCGATAGCAACCAGAAATGGCAGGGACAGTCCCTGTTTGCCGGCACGGCTGTAGATAAACAGGCATTCACGGATGATGGAACCGGCAATATCAGCTACACCGGCAGCAATCAGGATCGCATTGTTTCAATCAACGAGCATCAACAGGTTTCCAGCAATATCCGGGGTGATAATCCGGCATTCGCTGCCGCCTTCACAGCCATGAAGGACTTCAAAACAGCGTTACAGAATAATAATCAGACAGCCATTTCCGCCGCGCTTGGCGCACTGAACAGCGCCGGTGATGGCATCATCAATTTGACCAGCGATGCCGGCGCCAGACTCAGTGCAATTCGAATCTCCAGAACATCGTTTGAAGACCTGAAAACAAACCTGGACAAACAGCTGCTGAACCATGAAAGCGTGGATATCCCCGCTGTTGTGGCCAAAATGCAACAATCCAGCCTTGCCCTGAAAGCAGCATATAATCTCGTTTCCCAACTCAAATCGCTCAGCCTGACCAATTTCCTCCGGTAGCGGATGATGTTGGTGCTGCGCAGAAAAATCGGCCAGGCAATCCGCATCAACGATGATATCCGCATCGTGATTCAGGATGTCCAGAATGAATATATTGTACGTATCGGCATTGAAGCACCGCCGGAAATTCCGGTACACCGCATGGAGATCTACGAGCTGATTCAGCAGGAAAACAAATCTGCCGGCGGTGCGGATGCACTAAAATGGTTGCAAGGAGCCTCCCATGACAGCACAGGCGACACAGAACATCATGATGACTGAAGCCGCAGAGCCCGACCAAAGCGCACAGCCAGACGAGGCGTTTTATTTTCCGCAGGGCATGGCCGGTTTCAGCCATGCCAGAGAATACGGCTTTATTTATACAGGTCATGGCGACATCGTTTGTATCCAGTCGATTGATCATCCGGAAGCCGCATTTCTGATCACCCCCTGGGATGAACAGCGTCTTGGCCCGGCTCCGACCCTATCCGCTGAACAGTGCGCCTGCATTCACATCACCAGCCAGCAACAGATTATGTGGATGCTGGTACTCAATCCCTTTGCCGACAAGCAATGGGTAACCGCCAACCTCAAAGCGCCCGTTGCACTGAACCCGGATACGCATATGGGGCTGCAATATATTCGGCAGGATGCCGATCTGGATATTCGTTATCACTGGATGCCTCAGCCCGGCTGACAGCATGGATCCAGCCACATAAACATCGACCTTTTCCACCCCGTGCCATGACCCAGTAGCATCAGCGCCATGCAGGCGCGTTGTTTGTTTCATATTAGCCTCAGGGATATCACAACGCCGCACTTGCAGCTTACAGCCTGTGCTTTTATGCTCTGCTAAATCCAATCCGGGAGTCATCATGGAAGTTTCGGAACTGCTTGCATTTACCGTAAAAAACAAGGCCTCTGACCTGCACCTGTCATCGGGCGAGCCGCCGATGATCCGCATCCACGGCGATATGACGCGTATCAAAATGCCGGATATCGATAAACGGGAAGTGCAGAGCATGGTGTATGACATCATGGGCGATGCCCAGCGCAAAAGCTTTGAAGAACATATGGAAATCGATTTCTCATTTTCGCTCGGCGATATTGCCCGCTTCCGTGTGAATGTGTTCGAACAGCGCCGTGGCATCGGCGCGGTGTTTCGCGTCATCCCCAATGAGGTGCTGACGCTGGATCAGTTGAATTGTCCGCCGATTTTCCGCGATATTGCCATGATGCCGCGCGGCATCTGTCTGGTCACCGGCCCCACCGGCTCGGGTAAATCCACCACCCTGGCCGCCATGATTGATCATCGCAACGATAGCGAACGCGGCCATATCCTGACCATTGAAGACCCGATTGAATTCGTCCACCGCTCCAAAAACAGTTTAATTTCCCAGCGCGAACTGGGCCCGCACACCCACTCCTTCGCCAATGCCCTGCGCAGCGCCCTGCGTGAAGACCCGGATGTGATTCTGGTCGGCGAACTGCGCGATCTGGAAACCATTCGCCTGGCCCTGACGGCAGCCGAAACCGGCCATATGGTGTTCGGCACCCTGCACACCTCTTCCGCACCCAAAACCATCGACCGCATTATTGATGTCTTTCCGGCGGCGGAAAAAGAAATGGTGCGCTCCATGTTGTCGGAATCGATTCGCGCCATTATTTCGCAAACGCTGATCAAGACTGCCGATGGTCAGGGGCGTGTGGCGGCGCATGAAATCATGCTGGGCTCGCCGGCCGTGCGCAACCTGATTCGTGAGAATAAAATCGCCCAGATGGTGTCGGTGATGCAGACATCCCAGCGCGACGGTATGCAAACACTGGATTCACACCTGCAACAACTGGTCAAAACGCGCAAAATCACCGTGCAGGCAGCCATGGAAAAAGCCAGCAATAAACAGTTGTTCGGCGGCGGCATGGTTTAATTTGAATGGGATCACATGGAACATCGGCAGACAGGAGCATCAACCATGAATAGAGCGGCTGCGCAGCACCTGTCCCTCAAACAATTATTGATGGTGATGAATAAACGGGATGCATCGGATCTGTATATCACCGCCGGCATGCCGCCCTCCTACCGCATCAACGGCACGGTTTATCCCCTGAAACAGCCGCCGCTGACGGCTTCCCAGTGCGAAAAGCTGGCCATTGGCAGTATGAGCGAGCGCCAGCGCGCCGCCTTTGCAGCTGAATATGAAATGAATCTGGCCCTGTCCTATGAGGACATCGGTCGTTTCCGCGTCAATATTTTTCGCCAGCGCGGCCATATCGGCATGGTTATTCGCAAGGTCAATCTGGAAATCCCGACCCTCGACGGGCTCGGCCTGCCGGAAATATTCAAGGATATCTCCATGCAGAACCGGGGGCTGGTGCTGATGGTCGGCGCGACCGGTTGCGGCAAGTCCACCTCGCTGGCGGCCATGATCGACTGGCGCAACAGCAATCAGGCCGGCCATATTATTTCCATTGAAGACCCGATTGAATTTGTCCATGAACATAAAAAATGCGTCATTACCCAGCGCGAAGTCGGCACCGATACGCTGGAATATCAGGCCGCCCTGAAAAACACCCTCCGCCAGGCCCCGGATGTGATCCTGATCGGCGAAATTCGTGATCGCGAAACCATGGAACATGCGCTGGAATTCTCCGAAACCGGCCATTTATGCCTGGCCACGCTGCATGCCAACAATGCCAATCAGGCGCTGGAGCGCATCATCAACTTTTTCCCGGAGGATATGCATCTGCAGGTCAGCCTGAATCTGGCACTGAACCTGAAAGCCATCCTGTCGCAACGACTGGTCAAGACGCCGGATGACAAACGCTTGCCGGCCATCGAAATTCTGGTCAATACGCCGCGCATTTCCGATCTGATCGGCAAATGGAATATCGCCGACATCAAGGAGGCCATGGCTGCCGGCAAGAATTACGGCATGCAAACCTTTGATCAATCGCTGGTCGGCCTGTGGATGGACGGCCTGATTACCGAGGATGAAGCGCTGCGCCATGCCGATTCAGTCAATAATGTGCGCCTGCAAATCAAAATGGTGAAGCTCAAGGATGACGGCGGTGATTCCGGCGATCTGGATCAGTTATCCGGTAATATCGCAGTGCGCGACCTGAAGATATGATGTCTGCCCGCCAGCTTATCGACGAACTGTTATTGCTGGCGTTTAAAAACGGCGCATCAGATTTGATTGTACGCACCTTTGACCGGGTGCGCATGCGTATCGGCGGCGATATTGTTACGATTCCGGAGGATAAACTGGGTCAACCGGGGCGCAACAAGACCACAGCCATGGTCGCCCATCTGATCCGCGATATACCCGCCACACCGGATATCGAATCCATCAATCATCTGGATTTTCACTATACGCTCGATGGCGTCTGCCATTTCCGCATCCATGTATTGCGCAGCAACAATACGTTCGGCATTGTCGCCCGCCTGATTCCTCAGAACATTCCCGATTTTGAAGCGCTGCGCCTGCCTGTCGTATTTGATGCAATCAGCCATTACCGTAATGGTCTGATTCTGATGGCCGGTGCAACCGGCTCCGGCAAAAGTACATCCCTGGCAGCCCTGTTAAGCCATATCATTGACCAGCGCCCCGTGCATGCGTTAACGCTGGAGGATCCCATTGAGTTCCGCTACAGCGCCAACCACCGGGGCACCGTCACCCAGCGAGAAATCGGCACGGATGTGGTCAGCTACAAACAGGGACTGATTGATGCCATGCGCGAAACACCCGATATCATTGTCACCGGCGAAGCGCGCGGCAGTACAGAGATTCAGCTGGCGCTGGAAGCCGCCGAAACCGGTCACCTGGTCATGGCCACGGTACACGCCACCACGGCCGTCGGCACCATGCAGCGTATCATGGCCGCATTCGGCAAAGATGAACAAAGCGGCATTCGCGAACGGCTGGCCGAAAACCTGCGCGCCATTATCGTGCAAAAACTATTACCGATGAAATCCGGCAAGCAGCGTATTGTGGCGCTGGAAATCATGATTAAAAACGCCGTGGTCAAACATTTTATCCTGGATCCCGAGCACTGGAGCGAGATCCCCCGCGCCATGGAAGAGGGCCATAACCTGTACGGTTCCCAGAGCTTCGATCAACATTTACAACAACTGGTGGAAGCCGGCCTCATCGACTATGAAGAAGCCCAGGCCAATGCCGTATTCCACGAGGATTTCGCCTTGCGTATGGGCCGTGAATAGCGACTCAAGTCGCGGCTCAATACGTATATTTACTCTGCAAAAAGAAAAAATTCGCATCGCGACTGGTGCCAGTCTGCTCGATATAGGCACCGGCGAAAAAATGGCTGTAGCCGAGCAAGGTGGATATATGCCATGGCTTGAAACTGGTAGCCAGGGTAACATCGATTTCACTGCCGACGTAAGGAGACACCGGGCCGACTGCTCGCCTGAGCACACCGGCTCCGGCATGATACCATGCATCCGTGCCGGATTTGACCAGCCAGAACCCCTCATAGGCCAATCTGAATTGATTGGTTTTGCCGGCCTGCCATGTCAGCACCGCCTCGCTATTGTGGATATTCTGCAGAGAGAACAAATCCATATAACCATAATAGGCGTGATTCAGCGGATATAGATTATCGAAGGTCTGGTGTTTGCCATCCTGTGCATTGCTGTCGCCACTGCCGTAATTATAGGCTGCGTCCAGATGCCAGTGTTGGCCCAGCCTGCGCCCGAAGCCGATATGGGCGGCATAGGCGCGCTGCTGTAAAAAACCGTAGCGACCGGTTTGCAACATGGCCTCGCCATCGGCATTCCAGATGCCTTTTTTATAGTCAACGCGCAAGCCGGCGGTATGCACCCGGTCGCCGGCGCGGGCATTGCGGCGCAGCAGATAATAGAGCTCCGTGCGCGTGTGCTGAATGGATATCCTGTCGCTGAGATAGGCGCCGTAAAACTGGCTGTCGAACATGCGGTTGCCGGTTGGCGCATGTGAATTGAAGCCCCGTGGTCTGACCGCCACCAGATGCGAGGCAAACACATCGATGATACGCCCCCTGCCGCCGAGCCGCTGACTGAGGCGAAGCGCATCCCAGACACGCGCCGTGTTGACCCACTCCAGCGATGCCACCAGACGCAGCGCACCCAGGTTGAGTTTCTGACGCCCTATTCTCACTCTCGCGCCGAAATCGTCGCCCCGGCCAGCATCCACATAAGCCTGATGCAGGTCGAAACGGTCGGCGAAAATATTGGCGGATCTGGTATCATTGACCGTATTGCGTAAAAACGCGCTGTTCACGCGTGAATCCTGCCCCTCGATATACAGACCCCAGCGCTCGCCCCGATGAATATGCAGATGCGTGCGCAACTGCGACAGCAGATAATCCTGCGGATCGACCGCGCCGGGCTTGCCGAGTGCAAAGCCCTGCTTCCACGCATAACGCAAACGCAGGCTGGCACCGGCATCCCAGGCAATATCCGGCGCCAGAAAGGCGCTATGATCATCAGATGCCGCAATTGCCGACGTGGAGAGCACAGCCAACACAGAGCAAAGCAGCACGCCAGTCATCGCCATCCGCTGCGAGATTGCACTGCACCACAGCGGGTCGTGCGCACGGCTCTCGTTTCGCAGCCTGGGCAACGGGCTTATTGCACGGCCTTGAGCGTCGCGGTCATGCCATCGTGCAGCAAACAGCGAATTTCATAGGTGCCGGGTTTATCCAGTGTGAATGTGTAGGACGTATCCGGTTTGTCGATATGGTCTTTAAGTGCAATGCGACCGAGCGCGCCGCCTGCCAGCTGCTCGGTAACGCGTGATTTATGTTCAAACGGATCCTGGTTGGTGAGCCGAATCGGCTGACCGACATGCACCACCTGCTCTTCCGGCGTATATTCGATATCCTCTTCCGTAATCGTCGGCATGTCATCGTGCGCCATTGCAACCGGCATGGATGCAAGCAACGCACCGGCGGCGCATAGTACTGTAGCTATCACGCGAAATTTCATCACAGCCTCCTTGGCAATGTGTTGGTATGAAAAAAAACCGGCCGCCGTTGAGGGGAAAACTCCGGCGGCCGGTCAGTGGATAAACCCTAGCGGTGGCCTACCCGGTATGTAACGTTGCCGAACATGACATGGAAGAACGGCTGACCGAACATCTTGCCCTCGGCCATCTGCTCCTGCACATGTTTCTTCGTCTTCATCATCAGCGCCTTGGCGGCCTTCAGCCTGGGCATCATCATCTGCTGTTTCTCCGGAGGCATTTTCTCGACCATGGCCTTGATTTTCATCATGCGCTTCTTGATTTCAGGAAACGGAATGTAGCCGGAACGCAGCGGCGCCATCACCGGCCCGCTGGGGCTGGCCTTGTATGGCGGCACCATCAGATGCAAGACCACGCCTTCGCCCCGCACATCGCCATCCTTACCGAGTTTCCAGTGTTTGCCGCGCACGCCTTCAGTCACCATCATATGCACGATCTGATTCGGATTGGTCAAACGCCCATCGACATAAATATCGCCGATACCCCAGAACGTGGCATAGGTGTACATCGTTGGCATCAGCGATGTGCCGATACCGGTGCCGCCATGCATCAAATGATCGGTCACGACACCGCCGAATGAGGGGTATCCAAAGCCGTGCGGCATGGGTTTCTTCACCACGACTTTATAGCTGTGCATCTTGTCGGGTGAATCGAATGTGGCCACGAAATTAATCTTGTCTTTGGTGGTAGCGCCATCAATAGCCGTGAGATCGGTAATATTCATGTGCAAATCGCCGACGCCAATGGCCCGCCAGTCGGAGAACGGCGTGGCATGATCGACAATGGTATATGTACCGCCGGCGGACTGCCGCATATGCGGTGCAATACCAATCAACGGAAACGGCGCCTGATTCCACATGGCCGGATGATCGGGTGTACCGAAGACAGCCGGATCCAGTTCACGCGGGCCGGGCAGCACCCACTGGGTTGCGCCTCTGGTCTGATTGGCGCTAACGGTGACCGGGCCACCCCAGCGCTCCGGCGGATTGGGGTTCATGGCATGGGCTTTGGTATACGCGAACAAACCGACATGCGGTAACGGCGTTGATGCCTTGGCGATAGCAGCTGGCTTGCTGCTGGATGCTGCTGGCGCATCTGAAGTCGTCATGCTGCATGCTCCCAGCGTCAACAGCATGGCAGGCGCCAGGCCCAACAGCATTCGTGATGCATCCCTTTTCATTTTATTATTCATAATAATCCTTCCTTGTCTGCATGTAGTCATCACTGGTCAAGCCAGTCTGCAACCTCAGTCGGAGGACAGGATGATTCGTTACAGTTCACATGAAACAAATAACGCGCCTGCATGATTTTTTTCCACCCCGTGGTACTGTTTCATACCATGGGGTGGAAAATGTCCATGCGCGTTAGGGTGAATGTTTTTTAACAGCGTGTTCATTTACAGGTCACAGCGCAGTTCTAGCATCAACGTCATCCGGTGCGCATACCTCCCCTCCCCCCTCGTATGAGCATCGGATCTCGTTCTGGCTCTGAATTCGTTCAGAGCCAGTTTGCGATTTATAAGCCCTCGTAATTCAATAGAAGCTGGACGAAAGCTGATCAGCACGTGCTGATTTACCGGGTTATATTCGCTGTTGTTGATACTACTATCTGTTAAAAGGAGAATAATAAGCATGTTGAAATATCTACATATCACTCTGGCCACATTGTGTTTGCTGGCAATACCGCTGGCCAATGCACAGGCGCAGGATTTCGATGGCGATAGTGATCTCCGGATCGACTCGGACAACGATTTTGATATCCGGCCTTATGCAGGCGTCGGCATTGGCGCTTTCGGGCTGGAACTCAAGGACAATGCAGGCCTTGGCATGAAAAAGACCGTGTTCGGCGGTTATAGCAAATTCGGCGCTGATATCGGCGACTACCTGGGCGCTGAACTGCGCATTGGTTCCAGCTCGTCCGGCACCAAAGGCAATGTCAAATTATCAGACAGTTATTTCATCTCCTATCTGGCCAAGTTCCAGTTCCCGGTCACCGTAGACTTTAAACCCTACGCCATGCTCGGCGGCACCACAGCCAAGTTCAAGAAGACGGTAGGCGGCGTGGCATCCTCCAAGTCCAAAACCGGATTCAGTTATGGTTTTGGCGCTGAATATTATATCCAGGATAATCTTTCCCTTGGCGGTGAATGGATGCAGTACTGGACCAATGTCAAGCTGGGCACGCTGGGCAACACCACCGGCAATAAAGCCAAACTGTGGAGCGCCACCACAAGCCTGTCGTATCACTTCTAACGCGCATGGATCTGTTCCACCTCGTGCAATGAAACAATAACACGGCGCGAAAATATCCATGCAATGCGTCTTTGTTTCATATTAAATCCTGTTTTACTATAAGGGAGGCATCATGCCTCCCTTATTTGTTTGCCCAGCATAGCTGGCAAACCCAGCCTGCGTTATGCAGGCATCACCCC
>CAZXAI010000038.1:0-12472 GCA_964638265.1 uncultured Zetaproteobacteria bacterium | reverse complement strand
CGCGCGCCAGCATGCCGCGCTTGTTACGGGAACGCACTTCAATACCGGTTCTGAACAACTGGCCGGATTGCACCTGCCATTCAATATCCAGCCAGTCACTTTGTTTGTTCTCGCTCACGACGGGGCACTTGCGATGGTGCAATATGATACCTTCACCGGAGATGAGCTGACCCAATACCGGATCACCCGGAATCGGGTGACAGCATTCGGCGGCATGCATCAGCGTACGTTTCAAACCCATCAGCTTCAAGGGCAGAATACTATCCTGCTGCATGGCTTCGAGCAGCCGGTGAATAGCAATTTCACCACGCCCTAAACGCGCCTTCAAATCATCCAGATCGGCACATTCCAGTTGTTTCAGCACGCCCTTGCCGACATCTTTCACACCGACCGACTCGCGCAGCACTTTTTCTCCGAGCCGGGTGCTGGTATCACGCTCCTGACGCTTGAACCATTGGCGGATAGCCTGTTTGGCGCGCGGTGTTTTCACATATTGCATCCATTGCTGGCTGGGCGATTGATCGGGACTGGTCATAATTTCAACCTGATCGCCATTTCGTAAGCGGGTGGAGAAATCCCTCACTTCGCCATTGATGCGGACGCCGATACAATGGTGTCCGACTTCAGTATGTACCGCATAGGCAAAATCCAGTGGCCGGGCGCCGCGCGGCAAGGGGAAAATATCGCCGTCGCGGCTGAATACATAGACCTCCTGCACAAATAAATCGAGGCGCACATTTTCCAGGAACTCACCGGGATTATCGGTTTCCTGCAGCATTTCAGTCAATTGCTTCAGCCATTTGAAATCATCCTGATTATCGGATGTATCGCCTTCCTTGTAAGCCCAGTGCGCCGCAACGCCGTCTTCGGCATAACTATGCATGTCTTCGGTACGAATCTGCACCTCAATGCGGAAGTTTTCCGGCCCGATCACGGCTGTGTGCAATGACTGGTAACCATTGGGCTTGGGTAAGGCAATATAATCCTTGAAACGCCCCGGCACCGGCCGGTATAAGCTATGCACCACCCCCAGCGCCTGATAACAGGTCGACAGATCATCCACGATGACACGAAATGCCACCAGATCGAAAATCTCTGTAAAATCAATATGTTTGCGTTGCATCTTCTCATGGATGCTGTACAGGTGTTTCATGCGCCCCTGTACCCTGGCATTGACACCCTGACGCGATAGCGCCTGCTGAATAATATTCTCCAGGCGTTCGCGGGTTTGATTCAAGCCTTCCAGCCGATCCTGCATTTCGACCATCAAGGCCTGATAGGCCTCGGGTTCCAGATAGGAAAATACGAGGTCTTCCATCTCCTGCTTGACCCAGTGGATGCCGAGCCGGTGAGCCAGCGGCGCATAGATTTGCAGCGTTTCCTCACCGATCAAACGCCGCTTTTCTTCCCGCATAAAGCCCAGCGTACGCATATTATGCAGCCGGTCGGCCAGCTTAACGATCAGCACGCGCAAATCCTGAGCCGTAGCCAGAATCATTTTGCGGAAATTTTCAGCCTGTTTCTGTTCTTTGGAATTAAAATGAATCTGGCCGATTTTTGTCATGCCATCGACCAGGCGGGCGATATCCGCGCCGAAATGATGCTCGATATCATCCAGCGAAACACTGGTATCTTCCACCGTATCGTGCAGCAGACCGGTGATCACGGTGGATTCATCCATGCCGAGGCTGGCCAGAATATCGGCCACGGCTAACGGATGCGAAATATACGGATCGCCGGAAATACGCATCTGACCGGCATGTGCATGGGCGGCAAACACATAGGCGCGATTGATCCGGTCAATATTGGCTTTGGGCGCGTAGGCAGCGACGCGCTCGGTAATCTCGAAAATGCGGCTCATATCATGGGGCTGATTGAATCAGGGATTGAATCAGAGTTCGAATCAGCGTTCGAATCAAATCAAATGACATGACCGCTGCATGGGATCAGGCGGCCTGTTCATCCTCGGCTTCGGCAAATGCAGCCAGCCTGCGACGCTCCTGTTCATCCTGTTCGAACAACACATCCCAGGATACAAAGCCTTCCCCCATTTCACGCAGGGCGTGTACGGCGGGTTTATCATCTTCCGCCGCCACCATGGTAGGCATGCCGCGCAAAATCTGACGGGCGCGGCGCGCTGCCAGCAACACCATTTCAAAACGGTTGGGATAATAACGGATACAATCTTCTACAGTTACGCGAGCCATTCGGCTTACCTCCAGACAAACAATGGCTTCAACACTAGAAAGGCAATCTCAAATTGCAATCATCATGTCGTAAAGATATGCAACAGCGTTTTCAATGTATCGTCAAAATCATCATTGACGATCTGATACTGCGCTTCACCGGCATGATCCATCTCGGACTGGGCGGCTGCCACGCGGCGCTCCACCACCGCGATATCATCCTGGTCACGTGCAATCAGGCGGCGGCGCAACTCATCCAGTGATGGCGGCGATATAAATATGCGTATCGCTGCCGGCATCTTCTCTGCAACCTGGCGGGCGCCCTGCCAGTCTATTTCCAGCAATACGTCTGCACCGGCAGCCAGCAAGCGCTCCACATCAGCCTGACGCGTACCATACAGATTGCCATGCACATGCGCCCACTCCAGAAAGGCGTCCGAATCCCGCTGATATATGAAATCATCCCGGCTGAGGAAATGGTATTCGCGACCATCCACCTCGCCCGGTCGCGGCGCTCTGGTGGTGCAGGAAATGCATAGCTGCAAATCAGCGCATTGTTGCAGCAAGGCAGCGCATAAACTCGATTTCCCGGCCCCCGACGGGCCTGATACAATAAACAAACGACCGCTCATACGCGCTTTCCCGTCAATATTTCGTATTTCTGCTGTAGCACTGGTTTCGACTCCATTCGATCCGGATTTAGCGGGATGCAATCCACCGGACAGACCATCTGGCACTGCGGCTCATCAAAATGGCCTATGCATTCGGTACAACGATCCGGATCAATCTCAAAGATGTCCTCACCTTCAAAAATAGCCAGGTTCGGACATTCCAGCTCGCATACCGCACAGTTGATGCAGTCATCTGTAATCATCAATGCCATCAGTAAACACTCCCGGTTGGCGAATATAATAATAATCCAGCGGGAATGCGAAAACATTTCACGCTTTGCGCCGGAGCAATGCAGCAGTAGTCTGCTCCACCGTGGACACCGAGAAACACAAACAGCTTCAAGTGTATGCCGATCTGGTACAACTCTATCCAGATAAGGAAGCATATCTCAAGCCCTATGCCGAGCTGCTGCTGGCCGAGGGAAAAGTCGCTACAGCCACGGAAATGCTGCGCCACCTGTACACCCTGTTACTGAAAAAGGGTGACACCTGTCAGGCCGATGCACTGGTCAAACAGTTTCCCATCATTGGTCGCGTACGTTCATCAGATCCACATCAGGATCATATTCAGGACTTGTTACCCGCTTCCATACGCAATCCGCTGTGGCTCAGGCTGCATCGTAAACGGCTGCGCGAAGGCCAACACCTGTTGCATCATGGTGAAACCGGAGACACCTGTTATCTGGTGTGCGAGGGCGAACTGGCCGAATTTGGCCGGGGCGCACAGGACAAGCCGATTATGCTTAATCTGATTGGCCCGGGTGCCGTAGTTGGTGAAGACAAACTGCTGAAACCCGGCATCTATAAATCCGACATCATCGCCAACAAAAGCAGTATCGTCGTTAAATTACCACGCAAAAAAATGACTGCTGCGCTGGTAGCCAGCCCAACATTGAAATCCGTTCTGCAACGCAGGTCAGAACTGCGCCGCATGGTGGCCATGATCTCCGCCAGCCCGGTGCTACAAACGATCCCGCTGGATATGCGCCGGCATCTGGCCGAAAACAGCTATATCCAGCAATATGCTGCCGGCGCGTTGATTCACCAGTCCGGCGAACAGTTACAGCATGTGGATCTGGTGGTGCATGGCGAGGCCTGCTATCAATTGCAGGACACCGGCATGGTCAAGGAACTGAAATCACTCAAGTCCGGTGCGTTGATCGGTGAAACCGCCGCCATGCGCGACAGCGGTTGCCCGGCTGATATGGTCACCCACCACGGCGTCGGCATCATGCATATGCCGCATGCCGTGTTTGTGAATGTGGTGGAAGCTTACCCGCCATTAAAAAAGAGCCTGACCGCCTATACAGATGAACAGCGCGCCAGTTTGATGAGCAGGCTCAATGAGCTACAAACGCAGGCCTTATAAACCCGTCAACTGCGCATAAATTTCACGATCAGCCAGCCCAGCACCACCGATGTCAGCCCTGCCACACGGATAGCACCGGGAGAGAATTCCGGCAGCCGCCGGATCATATCAATCATCTGCTGTGGAAACAGCGCATACACCGCTCCTTCCAGCACCAGCACCAGTCCCAGCGCTACCAGCAAATCATCCATGACGAAATATCCCTTCCGCCATTATGCGCCGATTAACGGCGTGACTGCTCAAAAAAGTTGAAGAATTCCGACGCCGGTGAAATCACCAGCTTGGTATTGGCATCAATCGACTTGCGATAAGCCTCCAGCGAACGGGTAAAGGCATAAAACTTCGGATCCTTGTTATACGCCTTGGCGTAAATCGCGGTGGCTTCAGCATCGGCTTTACCACGAATAATTTCAGATTTCTTATAAGCTTCAGCCAACAGGGTCTTCTGGGTTTTTTCCGCTGTGGCGCGAATTTCCTTGGCTGCTTCTTCACCTTCAGAACGATATTCCTTGGCAATACGATTTCGTTCCGCCTTCATACGCTGGAACACCGCTTCGGAGTTTTCCTTAGGCAGGTCAGCGCGTTTGATACGCACATCGACCACAGTAATACCATAATCTTTCACAGACTTATCGGCCCGGTCACGAATCGATTTCATCAGCGCAATACGCAGCGTAGCCTTATCGCCACCGGAGACAATTTCATTCAGGGTATGCTGACCGAGCACCTCACGCACCTTACCGCGCACCACATCATCCATACGGGCGACCACGCCGGTCTGCGTACGCGCCACCTGATATACTTTCAGCGGATCAGTAATACGCCAGCGCGTATAATTATCCACCATAATGGATTTCTTGTCCTTGGTAATCACTTCATTGGGGGCCGCATCGCTTTCGAGCAGACGCTGGTCAAATGTCACCACGCTTTGCCATGGCATTTTGAAATGCAGGCCGGCATCTTTGACAACATCTTTCGGATCACCAAACTGCAATACCAGCGCCTGTTCGCGCTGATCAACCACAAAAGCACTCATGCTGAAAACGGCCACGACTGCGGCAAGAACCAGGGCAAGTAACATATGTTTTGGACTCATTTCTGCACCTCTACCTTCTTGGAGACTTTATCGAGCGGTAAGTACGGCAATACTTTTCCGGCCACAGAGCCATCAATAATAATCTTGTCAGCCCGGCTCAATACATCCTGCATGGTATCCATATACAAGCGTTTACGTGTCACTTCCGGCGCCATTTTGTAGGCTGCCAGAATACTTTCGAAACGATCGGCCTGACCCTTGGCGCGCTCTACCACCTGCTTGGCATAGGCTTCGGCATCGAGCACCGTCTTTTTGGCTTCACCACGCGCATTTGGAATAATATCGTTGGCATAAGCTTGGGCTTCATTCTTGGCGCGTTCCTTGTCCTCACGGGCGGAAGCCACATCCTTGAATTCCTTGATCACGCGCTCAGGCGGCTGCACATCCTGTAATTTTACCGTACTAATCGAAATACCAGCCTGATAGCTATCCAGAATGGACTGAATCAAATCCTCCATCTCCACTTCTACTTCCGCTTTCTTGGTAGTCAGCACGTCATCAATCATGGTGCGTCCGATGACTTCGCGAATGGCTGATTCAGCCGCATCACGCACCGTCTTGGTCGGTTTGCCGATATTGAACAGGAAATTTTCCGCGCTCTTGATTTTATATTGCACAATAAAGGAAATATCGACGATATTCTCATCCTTGGTCAGCATCAGCGACTCATTCGTGCGCTTACGGACAATGCCGTCACCAAACTGGCGGAAGCCGATTTCCAAACGCTGGATTCTGGTCACCGGCAATTTTTCAACCGTATCAACCGGGTACGGAATGGCCCAGTTCAAACCCGGCCCCTTGGTGCCGATATACTTGCCAAAACGCAACACGACTGCTTCTTCATCTGCAGCCACCTTGTAAAAGCCCGACAGCCCCCAAAACAACAGCACTGCGGCCATCACGCCAACGATCATATTCTTGCTGAGTTCCGGCCCATTGCCCGAGCCGCCGCTCTTGCCGCCTTTACCACCAAACAAACTGCCGAAACGTTCCTGCAA
Source organism: uncultured Zetaproteobacteria bacterium (assembly GCA_964638265.1). Lineage (GTDB taxonomy): Bacteria > Pseudomonadota > Zetaproteobacteria > Mariprofundales > Mariprofundaceae > Mariprofundus. The sequence goes on along the minus strand of CAZXAI010000038.1, from coordinate 6,152 downwards.
ACGGCGAATTACTTCATCAATATCCGGTGGCGTCTGATTGCTCCCGCCACGATTACCCCACGGGTTTTGATTCTGATTGTTGTCGTTGTTGCCATTGTTGCTCCAGGGCATACCTGACACCTCCATAAAAAAGACAGCGCCGGAGTGTAGCGGCCTGATTCAATGATTGCATCCCCTCTGTTTGTACGCGTTTGGAGCAGCGTTTTTATAACAGTGACAATACTTAGCTGGCTTGCTGGATACCGGCCAGATACCAGGTTGGATCATCCGAGCCGGGGGCGTGCTGGAATATCCAGACTTCGTTTACTTCGGCTGTCTGGTCATCCAGCGTAGCACCGGCGTCATCCAGTGTTTTTTCGCGCAGCATGGCAGTGTAGTTGACGGCCACCCACTCCAGATCGGATTCAATCCAGGAATCGGCAATCTCCGCGTTCAGGGTGGCTACTTCGGTGAGATTGGTTTCGCCCGGTTTCATATCACGCCCGATGCGCTCGGCAATCTCGGCCGTACAGAATTTGCGGATATCTTCAATATCGTTGTTATCCCATGCTTTTTGCATACGCACATAAATATCTTTGGCGGCTGGAATAAAATGCTTTGCATCGATATCCGGACGCAGGGCTGCGCCAACCGGCTCCTGCGCAGACCTGTCAACGATATCGGCATCGCCATCCGTGGAAAAACCCTGAGGAAAATCAGCTGAAGACGATGGTTGAGGGCCGGCAAATGACGTCTGCCCGGCGGCAGCGCGTCTTTTCAGGAACATCAACACCAGCATGATGATGCCGCCGATAATAAGAATATCGAACAGGTTGATGCCTTCAAATGCGCCGCCAAAAAACATCGCACCGAGCATACCGCCCAAAGCCAGACCGCCCAGCATGCCCATCATGCCGGTACGGGCTGCGCCGCGCTGACCGGCTGCACCGGAGCGTTGCGGCGTGGCCTGCCGCTGGCCGAACATGCGCGACTGGGATGGCGGGCTCACCGAGCGGTGTTTGCCGAAGCTCATACCGCCGCCGAAACGGCGGGCATCGGCATCATCAACCAGCCCCAGCAAGGACAGGCCGAAGCCGGCGATCATGGTAAACAGGATTATTTTTTTCATCTATGAAACCTCGTATCAGTCGTTGGTCGAATCGGCATACATGATCTGCGCCATGCGCGCCTGAAATACCGCTTTTCTGAGGGCGGAATCCTTAATGCTCGCCACGTCTTGCGCAAGTCTGCGCTTTTGCGCCCAACTTAACGGCGCCGGTTTGACCGGCTTTTGCCTGGTCTGGATGCCGGCGCCCGGCTGTACGCGCGAACGAATACGGTACAGATCTGTCGTACCCGCATGTTTAAAACAGGCTTTACGGATATCATCGCGGAGAAAACGAATCTGCTGCGCCATGATGGAATGATCCACCGCCACCCACAGGCATACGCCGCCATCGGCCAGTTGTTCGAGTTGCAACGGCTCTGTGCGCGCTGCCATCATGTCACCAACGATATGCGGCCAGGCCCGGCGCAGGCGGGCGACGCCAACCAGTTGCTGCAGGGAATCTTCCCCCAGAATATCGGCCAGATTATCGTGCAAACCGCTCAGACTGGAGCGCGAACGCCGGTTACGATGGCTCAAAACGGCAGTTTCTTGCCGCCGAGAATATGCACATGCAGGTGGAATACTGCCTGACCGCCACCTTCGCGCACATTGATCACCACGCGATAGCCTGCTGCCAGATGCAATACATCATCAGCGATCATGCGTACGCGATCCATCAGCGTGGCCAGCATGGCGGCATCATCGCAATCGCTCAGCGTGGCGACGTGTGTTTTGGGAATGACCAGCACATGCGTTGGCGCTTTCGGGTGGATATCTTTAAAAGCGAAGACGTCATCATCTTCATACACCTTACTGGCCGGAATAGCACCGGCGGCAATCTTGCAAAACAGGCAGTCAGTCATTGGTTTCCTCCTTGTATTAACGCGCCATGGACGGCCTGCCCAAATCAGGCGCCTACGAGGCTGATTTGTAAGCGATGGCAAAACCACGCTTTTGCCTGAGCGAGCTGATTTTTACCAGGGTGGTAATAAATCAGCATCTCCTCAGGTGGAATTTGCGCAGCAATGCAACCAGACCGGCTGGATAATGAAAGCTGTACACAATGATGGCAACTTTTTCCTTCGGGCGGAACATTCTTCCCGAACCGCCAGATTGAATCCTACATAACATCTTGATTTATATGAACAAATACTTTGGCCTGAAAGATGCTCTATGATTGGCATGATTGAACAAACGCATGGAGCCGGCCTATCCGGCATCGCAGGCATCGCAGCCAAGGGGGCCAAAGGCGCCCTCAACGCAAAAAACAGTCTGTTCGGCAAGCTATTGGTGATACTCGAACAACACGGCAAGCAGACGGGCAAAGGTTCTGCATTGCTGATGGGTAAAACTGGCAAGCAGGCTACCTTATCCCACAAGGGTGAAGCACTGATCGCGTCCAAGAGCGAACATCTGCTGGCGCTGGCCGCCAAAGGTAAACAACACATTAAATCCCAGACTGATGATCCGGCAAGCATGCTGATTGCAGCCCATGCCTTTATCAATGCCGCCATACAAAGCAACAAACCAGACCACTCCGGCAAGGCTGGCGTGGCGCTGCAGGCAACGCCTGTGAAGGGCGAACAGACGGCCATGGCAGGTAAAGTGCTGATAAAGGCATCCCTGTTCGATGCTTCCGGTTCCAACGGCCAGTCTGATAAAGCGTCGGATAAAGCCGCCCAGGCTCTGTTGACGGATGCTAAACTATCAGGCGCGAAGTCAGCTCATGCGGTTGATCAAACACAAAAAATCGTACCGGGCCTTGCCCAGGTGCAAAGCCCGGCATCCGCAACCGACAATCAGCTGCAGGCTACGGAAAAGGCGCAGCTCATGGCCGGGAAAGAAAACGCTGCTATCCGTCAGCAACTCGCAGCTGGTGAAAGCGCACAGAAAATGGCCGCTGCTGAATCCGCGCAGCGCGGAAAAAACATGGACGGCAGGCAACTGACTGACGAGCAAATTGCCAACGCGGCCGGTCAAACCAATCCAGCGGCTGTGGAAAAAACAGCCATGCGAGCCAAGTCCAAATCGGCCAATGCTTTAGCAGCAGCGCAATCACAACAGCAATCACAACAGCAATCGACAGCCGCAAATTCGACAGCGACGATGGCAGGCATTGCAATCCCTGATGCCTCACTGAAAGACACAGGTTCACAGACTACCGGCAACGGCAATCAGGATGGTCGTTTTATTACTGCCCCGGGCGGTGACACAAAAGCGGCGAATGCACAGACAGCTTCGAGCGCCAGTTTCCATCAGTACCTGAGTAGTAAAGCAACGCCTTCGATGACCTTGTTCGATAGCATGAATCATATTGCACAGTCGGCCAGCAAGGGAAAAACAAGGCTGGAAATCCAGCTGGATCCCGCCAATCTCGGAAAAATCCAGATTTCACTGCAAAGTGATGCGGCCAAACATCTGCAGGTGCATATCATCGCTGATCAATCAGGCACCCGACAGCTTATTGATCAACAACTGCCTCAGCTAAAAAGCGCATTGGCGCAACAGGGCTTTGACCTGTCCGGATTCTCGATGGATTCACGGGGTCAAAACGCATCATCCGGCGGTGACCACAGCCAGGGTAAACGCGCTGTAAGCCATACCGCCGAAACAACTATGGACACTGTCAACCTTATTGCCAGCCCGAACCGCACAGCAAGCGGCAGCGGCCTGAGTATCCGGATTTAGGAGCCAACAATCATGCTAACTTCTTCAGTCACTGCATCATCAGCAACAGCACACTCCAACAAAAAAACCAGCCAGGCGGACTTGGGCAAAAAAGATATTTTCCTCAAGCTGCTGGTCGCCCAGATGCAATATCAGAATCCGCTGAAACCGCAGGATCCGACCAAGATGTCGTCACAACTGGCGCAATTCAATATGGTCGAGCAACAGACGAAGAGCAACAAACTGCTGCAGGAACTGGTCAGCGCAGGCGGCTCATCCTCAGCGGCCAAGCAGCCACTGGCCGGAGCCGGATATCTCGGCCACACGGTCACCATCAATCAGAATAATCTCTTTTTCAATGGCAGCAAACAGCAGTTCTCCGCCGTAATGAAAGGGGCCGCGACCCAGGCAGTGGTCTCAATCATTGACAGCAAGGGAAATCCGGTGCGCACCATGAGCCTGAGTAATCTGGCAAGCGGTGCCAATCCGGTCACATGGGACGGCAAAACCGATTCCGGCGCCACGGCAGCGCAAGGAAATTACACAGTTCACGTCAGTGCTACCGATGTGAACGGCAACACAGTCGACAGCGCTATACAGCGGTCCGGCATTGTGGATGCAGTTCGTTTCACGTCATCGGGCACGCAATTGATGGTAGGCGGTATTCCCGCAGCCATTGCAGATATCACAGAAATCCGTTTGTAAGCGGGCACATAACAAGGAGTAAATCATGGGTATTTATAATGCACTTTTCATCGGCGCGTCAGGCCTTTCATCGTTTGGTGAAGCCGTGCGCGTGGTGGGCGATAATATCGCCAATGTCAATTCACTGGGTTTCAAGAGCCAGAATGTCAACTTCTCGGATGTACTATCCCAGACGGTGGGCGTCACCCGTTCCAATATCGCCAATCAGGTCGGTAACGGTGTGCGTATCGGCTCGATCACGCGCGACCAGCAGCAGGGTTCGCTGCAGAACACCACCAGTCCGACCGATATGGCGATCAACGGCAACGGCCTATTCGCCATGCGCGACCCGGCCACCAATCAACTGACCTACACACGAGCCGGCGCCTTTATTCTGGACAAGAGCTTCAACCTGATTGATGGTCAGGGTAATGTGGTGCAGGGCTTCAAGGTCGATGATAAAACGGGCAAGGCTGTCGGCAATGTCGGCGATATCACCTTTGCCAATCTAGCCGCCCAGGCCAAAGCCACAACACAAGTCACGGTTGGTACAACACTGGATTCGAATGCGACCCTGCTGCCTACCGGTACAACCTTTTCCCCGGGCAACCCATCCTCATTCCACTACAAAACCGAGGCCAATATCTTTGACTCACTCGGGCAAACCCATGCCGTCAGCCTGCAGTTCACCAAGGTCGGACAGGATTCCGCCGGCAATATTGTATGGGACTGGCATGCTTCTGTGGATGGCGCGGAGCTCAAGGGCGGCACGCCGGGCACGGCCACACAAATAGGCGCCCCGGCCGCATCCACGATTACAGCCGGGGTCGTTACGCCTGGAGCGCAAAGTATTGTATTTGGCCCGACTGGTGAACTGGTAAAGGAAATCTCTCCCCCGATGACCATCAACTGGGCCAATGCAACACCCAGCACCGTCAAGATGAACTTCGGCAATGCCGCCGGTCAGGGTACGCTCTATCCGGTTGCGACTGCTGATGCACAGGGCATTACCGGTAACGGCCTGGATGGTACGGTTCAAATGGCTGGCAGCTTCGCTACCCGCCAGATGACCCGCGACGGTTTTGCCGCCGGTTTCCTGGATAAACTGGAAACGGACTCCTCGGGCAAAATCTTCGGCGTATTCACCAATGGTCAGCGTCGCGCTCTGTATCAGGTGGCATTAGCCAACTTCCCCAACGATGCGGTATTGAGCCATAATGGTAACAACCTGTTGAAAGAGACCATTGCTTCCGGTTCACCGGTACTGGGTCTGCCAGGCGCCGGCGGCATGGGTACGATTTCACCATTCGCGCTGGAGCAGTCCAATGTAGATCTGGCCTCTGAATTCGTCAAACTGATTATTGTGCAGCGTGGTTATGAAGCCAACTCGAAAACCATTCTGACTACCGATCAGATGCTGTCTTCATTGATGCAGTTAAAACGATAATCGTCTGATGGCGGCATAAACAACGGCAGGAGCATACTCCTGCCGTTGTTTTTGCTGCGATTCAAATGCCTTCGGCGAAGCTGACCCGATCACTGCCGGCGAATACCGGCGTACTGAGGTATTTTTCGCCGCCATCTGGGAAGATGGCGACGATTTCACCGGCCTGACCGGCTGCGGCCAGCTCTTCCGCCACCGTCAGGGCGGCGGCCAGGGCGCAACCGCAGGACTGTCCGGACAAAATCCCCTCTTCCGACGCCAGCCGCTGGG
>CAZXAI010000037.1:0-12758 GCA_964638265.1 uncultured Zetaproteobacteria bacterium | reverse complement strand
TTGCACGCCATGCTATTGTTTCATCGCATGGGGTGGAAAAGATCCATGCGCGTTAACATGAAATAAAGACGCGCCTGCATGATTTTTTCCACCCCGTGGTACTGTTTCATACCATGGGGTGGAAAAAATCCATGCGCGTTAGTACATAAGCCGCAGCTCCGGCATTGAACGACTCAGCAAAAGAAAAAAGGAAGATCACACATGGCAAGCATTGAAATTTATTCCGGCGATTTCTGCCCCTACTGCATTCGCGCCAAGGCGCTGCTGAAAAAGAAGGGGCTGAAATTTACCGAATATAATGTCCGCAAGGATATGACACGACAGGCTGAAATGTCTGAACGCGCCCCCGGCGCGCGCACCATTCCGCAGATTTTTATCAATGACCGCCATGTCGGCGGCTGCGATGAGCTGTATGCGCTGGAGCGTCGCGGTGAACTGGATCAATGGGTGGCTCAATCGGCAAGCTAACGCCCAGGGACTGTTTCCACCCCGTGGCATGAAACTGTAGCACAGGGTGGCGCAGCCCCATGCCGGCCGCGTTGTTTGTTTGCAACGCGACCTGAGTCGCGATCCAGCGCAGCAACTGCCGCACTGGGCCCCTTGCCGGCATGCCCGCAAAACCATAAAAAAATAAGTTGCTTTGCATACCCCCGCAAGTAATGTGCCTGCCATGTTAGATGCGATGACGCGGAAGCGGAAAATCAAGGATATCAACAAAACGGCAATCAATAGTGTTTTTGCCGTCATGATATTGTGCATTTCTGTTTTGGGCGGATATTCCGTGTACCAGGCACGCGAACTGAATCAACATACGGAAGACATCTATTCACACCCTTTTATCGTCAGCAATGCATTGCGGGATATTGCCATTCAAATCATCTCGATACGCAGCAATATGCAGGATATCCCCTTTGCCAAAGGCAGGGAAATCGATGCCATCGTTACCGACATACAGCAAAAAGACGCGAAAACCATGGCGGAATTCGATGTCGTACTGGGCGCTTTTCTGGGTGATAAAAAAGAGATTGAAAAAACGCGGGATCTATTTATTCAATGGCGTGAAATCAGGAATAACATTATCGCCGTGGCCAAAAGCGGCGACCGCGAACGGGCTTATGCTCAAATACATGGCTTCGGACTGGCGCATGTCACAAAATTAAGAAGCCGCATTGCGTCCCATATTCAATTCGCAAATGCCAAGGCCCAGCAGTTCCGGGCGGCTTCATCCCGGCGGGAATCGGACATGATTATGATATCGATATTTCTTTCGATTCTGATTTTCGCTACTTCGATCATGTCATTTATCTTTATTTTACGCCAGCATAAAAGGCATGAACAGGCGGTAAACCGCTACATTGAGGATCTAAAGCGCAGTGAAGATAAATTCCGGGAAATCCTGGATGCCGCACCCGATGCCCTGCTGGTGGTGGATCACTCCGGCGCCATTAATATCTCGAATATCGGCGCTCAACATGTGTTCGGTTTCTCTAAGGACGAACTGGAAGGGCAGCGGATTGATATGCTGATTCCAGCCCATTTCCGGCATGGACACGGCACATTGTTTGCCGGCTATTTTGAATCGCCCCGGGTGAGATCCATGCTGGACGGGCGCCGGTTGGAGGCGCTGCATAAAGCCGGCCACACCTTCCCGGTCACCATCAGCCTGAGCCCGGTCAAACTGGATGGCGAAACCTATGTGACCTGCAATATCAGGGATATGAGCGGCTACGAACAATTAGAGGAAAACTTTCGCCAGGCCCAGAAAATGGAATCCATTGGCACCCTGGTTGGCGGCATCGCCCATGATTTCAATAATATCCTGGCGGCAATCAGCGGGGCTGTCTTTTTAGCCAAGCGACAGTTCGGTGATAACAAGCACCTGGTGAGCATTGAAAGCCAGAGCCATCGGGCGGCAGATATTGTCAAGCAACTGCTGGCATTCGCCCGCAAGGATATCAAGAAAATGGAAGCAATGGATCTGTGCGCCCTGGTTGCGGAATCCTCAAACCTGTTCAAATTGTCCGCCTCGGAAAATATCCAGTTCAACCTGGACATTTGCCGGGAAAAACTGCTGGTTCAGGGGGATTTCACGCAGTTGCAGCAAGTGATTCTGAATCTGGTCAATAATGCCAGGGATGCAATGGTAAACTCCACCACCCCTGTCATTACCGTTGCCTTGCAAGCCGGCGTCCTGCCCGACAGGCTAACAGAAAAACATCCTGATTTATCCGCTAGAAGGCTGGCCAGAATCAGCATTTCAGATAACGGGCACGGGATTGAGCAGAAGCATATCCATGAAATATTTGAGCCGTTCTTTACCCGTAAAGAGGTGGGCAAAGGCACCGGCCTGGGGCTGGCGATGGCCAAGGGAACCATTGAATCACATGGCGGCCTGATTGATGTGGAAAGCCAGGTGGGCGAAGGGACGACATTCAGCATTTTCCTGCCATTACTGGATGCCAATATGGATGCAGCCGTGCCGGCAGATGCCGGGGCAGTGGCAATAGAAGCCGCATCCGGGGAATGTATTCTGCTGGCGGATGATGAGGCGGCGCTGCGGGAGGTAAACCGCGAAATTCTTGAAACCTTGGGTTATCAGGTTGAAGAGGCTGCCGACGGGCTGGAGGCGGTGAGGAAGTTCAATGAATTTCAGGATATGGTCACGCTGATTATTATGGATGTCGTGATGCCGAGAATGGGAGGCGTCAAGGCCGCCGAACAAATCCGTCAGCTGTCGGATAGCGTCCCCATCATTTTTGCTACGGGCTATGATCGTTCCCAGGTGCTGGGTGAGCATGATTCCGAATTATCCAACTGTTCCGTGGTGACAAAGCCGTTTACAGTCAGCGAACTCCATGATGCGATCAAAAAAATGATTTGAATGGGTCGCTAACGCAGCAGGATTTTACACTGGCTTGAGCTGATTGGCGATATCGGCCCACTGCTCATAATCCAGCTGCTCCGGTCGTTTGCGCGGATCGATGCCAATGGCTTCAAACTGTTCGGCTGTAATGAAACCCCGGAAATTATTGCTAATCGTTTTACGCCGATGGGCAAAGCCCTGACGCACGGTTTTCTGCAAGCGCTGATATGTACAGGCCGGTTCTTTACCGTGCGGGGTCAATAGAATCACGGCTGAATGTACTTTCGGCGGCGGTGAAAATGCGCCGGGCGGCAACGTCAGCAGTCGTTTAACATCATAGAAATGGCGCACCAGCACCGACAGGCCGCCATAGGTTTTGCTACCCGGGCCTGCGGCAATCCGTTCGGCCACTTCGCGCTGATACATCAGCACCATGCCGCCGGGCAGCGCGTATGCCGCCAGCATGGCCGTCAGCGGCCCACTGAGGTTGTAGGGCAGGTTGCCGGCGATCCACTCCGGCTGTACCGCAGCCACTGCCGCATCCAGTTCATGCATGACATCGCCGTGAATCACCGACACCTTCGTATTGTCCAGCGCCACGCCCTGCCAGTGTTCGGCAAAGCGATCATCCATTTCAATCACGCTCAAGGCGCCGACCCGATCCAGCAATGCATCGGTAATCGCACCCGGCCCCGGCCCGATCTCGAGGACCCTCGCGCCGACCGGAATCGCCTGTACGATACGACGGATGGCATTGTAATCGCGTAAAAAATGCTGGCCCAGCGACTTTTTGGCATGGCCGGAATGTGTGTTTCCCATGCCCCAAGCGTAGCTGATAATTGCGCTGCGCATAACATTTCTGATTAGACCTTGCCTTATAAAGCATTATTCCTAGAATCCGCAAACTTTTTTTGAGCCATCAGCCATGAAAAGAAATATTCGGGAGGATCGACATGGGCAGTGATAAACGTCGTTTGATTGCAGGAAACTGGAAGATGAATGGTCTGTTACAGGATGCCAACGAGTTTATGGATGCCTTTGGCGGCAACCCGGCCCCGGATCATGTTGAAGTCGGGCTGATGCCTCCCTTCACCCTGCTGCATCCCATGTCTGAACGCCTGGCCTCCATGGGCGTCACCCTCGGCGCACAGAATGTATATAACGAAGACAAGGGCGCCTTCACCGGTTCGATCTGTCCGATGATGTTGCGCGATGCCGGCTGTCATTATGTGATTCTCGGCCATTCCGAGCGCCGCAGCATTATCGGCGAGAGCAATGCCAAGATTCGCTCCAAGATGAATGCCACCTGGTTGCACGGCATGGAACCTATCCTGTGCATTGGCGAAACGCTGGAACAGCGCGAGAAAGGCATTACCAATTCGGTGCTGGCCGAGCAACTGGCCATCCTCAAGGGTGCGCCGAAAGACAAGCCGCTGACCGTGGCTTATGAACCGGTCTGGGCCATTGGCACCGGCGTTACGGCATCGGCCGAACAGGTCACTGAAACGCACGCCTTTGTGCATGAAGAACTGACCAAGCTCGGCCATGATTGCCGCGTGCTGTACGGCGGCAGCGTTAATCCGGGCAATGCGGCTGAACTGATGGCCTGCCCGGGCGTGGAAGGCGCGCTGGTCGGCGGCGCCAGCCTGAAAGCCGAATCATTTATGGACATTGTAAAAGCCACTGCGAAAGCAGTCAGCTAATTCAACAACGGAGATAAACTGGAATGACAACAGTATTAATGATTGTACACGTGCTGGTCGCACTGATGCTCATCGTCGTCGTGCTGATTCAGCGCGGACAAGGCGCGGATATGGGCGTCTCCTTCGGTGGCGGCGGCGCACAAACACTATTCGGCAGCCGTGGCTCCGGCTCGTTTCTCGGCAAGCTGACCGGTGGTTTGGCAGCCACATTCATGATGACCAGCCTGACGCTGGCATTCTTTTCCCAGCAACACACCGGCTCCGTGGTAGAGCGATCGATTGCCGGCCAGACAACGTCGGCTCCGGCCACACCGGCACAGGGCGGCGGTTTTGACCCTTCGAAATTAAAACTCAACGACACAGCCGCTCCGGCCAAAGACGCCCTGCCCGGCGCAGAATAAGCCCTTTTAGCGCCTCCGCTTCAGGGCATTTGGCTGCTCATAATGCGCATGGATCGCTCCACCCCATGCAATGAAACATAGCACAGCGCGGAACAGTTCCATGCTGGATGTACTATGTGTAGGGCATGCCTCCTACGACATTACCATGGCCGCAGCCCATCACCCGGCTGCGGATGAGAAAATGCAGGCTGCTTCGTTGCAACTGGCCGGTGGCGGCCCGGCCGCAAATGCAGCGCTATGCATTGCCCGCCTAGGCGGCACAGCCGGTTTTTGCGGCTACCTGGGACACGACCTGTTTGGCGCAGCGCACCTGAACGAATTGACTGCCGAGGGCGTGGATACCTCGCTGCTGGTACGCGGCGATCACCCTACCCCGTTATCCCAGATCCTGGCCAAGCCCGATGGCAGCCGCTCGGTGGTGAATTTCAAGGCCAATACCCCGTTCATTGCCGCCGCTACCGTAGCGCTGCAGCAAGCGCCCAAAGTCATCCTGTTTGATGGACATGAACCGCTGATCTCCGAACCGATGTGCCGATGGGCGAAAGCGCACGGCGTCACAACCGTCCTGGACGCCGGTTCGCTGCATCGGGGCACTCGGATGTTGGCGGATGCAGTCGATTATCTGGTCGCGTCGGAAACATTCGCGCGGCAATTCAGTGGCGTGGATGACCTGCCATCCGCCTTGCGACGCATGCCCAATCCCAATACTGTAATCACCATGGGTAAGCACGGCCTGATCTGGCGTCAGCATGATGCCTGCGGCGCATTGCCTGCGTTTGATGTGGATGCCATCGACTCGACTGGCGCCGGCGATGCTTTTCATGCGGCGTTTGCCTATGGGCTGTCTCAGGCTATGGGCCGGGATGCCCTGCTCCGTTATGCTTCGGCAGCAGGCGCGTTTGCATGCACGGCGCTGGGAGCGCGGGCATCGCTGCCCGATGCAGGGCAGCTTCAATCGCTGCTGAAAAAATATAACAGGAAGAGTTCGTGAATAAAATTCTGATCAGCGCATGCCTGCTGGGTGAAAATGTACGATATGATGGCGGCAACAGCCGTGTGATATCCGACATCCTGCAACAATGGCAACAGGAGGGGCGGATTATATCGAGCTGCCCGGAAATGGCCGGTGGCTTACCTGTACCCCGACTGCCTGCCGAAATCAGCCGGGGTGATGCTGAGTCCGTACTGCGCGGCCAATCCGGCGTCAAGCGCGTCGATGGCATGGATGTAAGCGATGCATTTATCAATGGCGCTGAGAACACACTGGCCCTGTGCATCCAACATCATATTCATATTGCCATCCTGAAAGAGGGCAGCCCGTCCTGCGCTGTGGCCTGTGTCAATGACGGCAGTTTTTCCGGCCAGAAAATCGATGGCCAGGGCATTACCACCCGCCTGCTGGCCCGGCACGGCATCTCCGTATTCAGCGAAGCTCAGCTTAGCCAGGCGGCTTCACGACTGACCGAACTGGAGGCCAGCTATGGCTAATCAAAGTATCGGCCTGGTTCTGAAACGCTGATATCGTCCTTTCGGGTAATTGCTGCGCAGGGCGGGCAGCCATTCAACCTTCCGCCTCAAACCATGCATCCAGGATGACGATGCCGGCCCCATGACTGTATAGATTACCCGCCGTGATTTGGCTCACGGCATCCACATCATGAACCGCTAGCATCCGAACCTTTAACTCCGGGAGATCACATGGCCAATTTTCAAACACACCTGACGGTCGCCGCAGGCGGCTCCATCGCCGCAACAGCGCTCTGCGTACAATCCGGTCTGGTCGATCATACGCATGGCCTGCTGCTGGTGGCGCTCGGCACGCTGGCCGGCATCCTGCCCGATATTGATTCTGATCACTCCGTGCCGACCCGGCTGGTATTCAATGTAATCAGCTTCGCCGTTGCCACTGCAACCCTGTTTATCCTGCAGGGGCAGGTGAGCCTGCTCGCGCTGCTGGGCATATCCCTGCTCAGCGCCCTGTTTGTTCGTTATATTATCTACGCTATCTTTGCCCGCATCACCGAGCATCGCGGCCTGTTTCATTCCCTGCCGGCGGCTCTGCTATTTGGTCTGGCGACCATTTCCATCGGCATTCATATGCTGGGCTGGTCGCTGCATTTCGCATGGCTGGCAGCCGGCTTTGTCAGCGGCGGTTATCTGTTGCATTTATTGCTGGATGAAATATACAGCGTCAATTTCATGGGCAGCACACTCAAAAAATCATTTGGCAGCGCCCTTACCCTGTTCAACCGCGCGTCATGGCTGTCCTACCTGCTGCTATATGCCATCGTCGGTGCAGGATTTTATCTGCTGCCATCCCCACCCGGCTGGATTTCCCTTTAACGCGCATGGCAGCTGAACAGTTATCCTTTTTGCTTCCAGACCTGCATCAAGGCATATAGCGATGCCACCGGCACGATGAGTGTCAGCGCCCCGGCTGTCGATGGCTGGATATGATAACCCAGCCCCAGCACAGCCGCCTGCACGGCTATGAGCAAGCCGGGAATTTTCCATGACCAGGCTGATGCTTCCCATCCAGCCACCGGCCATGCCGCCGACCAGCGCCAGCATAGCCACATCGTTGCCATGCCGATGATCAAGCCGACAGCCACATCGAGTGGAAAATGCACGCCGACGTAAATGCGCCCGATGGCGGCCAGCACAAACAGCGTCGCTACGCTCCAGCTGCGCCAGTCACGCCGCGACCAGATCAGAAAGGCCAGCAATACCATGACGCCGTCGGACGTGGCATGGCCGGATGGAAAACTGTGGGCAGTAAGCGTATGCCCCAGCACATGCACATGATCGAGCACAGCCGGCGGGCGGGGCATATCGAAGATTCGTTTCAGTATCTGGGCCAGCAGACCGGAGATCAGATAAGCCAGCACAGATGCAATACCGAGGCGCAAACGAAACAGCATCAATAATGAACACAGCAAGGCAATCACCAGCCCGTCGCCGAGGCCGGTGACGGTGCCGAAAAAGAGATCACCCAACGGCGTATGGGCATCGTTAATCAAGCGAAACAGGGTGTGTGGGGCAGCATCATTTTGCATCTGCGGGACACTACGCAGCAACGAGGCAGGTTGCTACTGCTTGCGATTTATACGGAAATGGTCAGGGTGCGCGACTCCTGAAGGGATTTATCATCTCCTTCGTCTGCCCGGATAATCACTGATCTCCGGCGATTCGGAAAAACTAAACAGCATTCAACATCTCAGTGAGTCCTGATCAAACAGGCCATGTTCGGATGCAATGGATTAAAAACAATATGAAATTCGATCAACTCGGCTTGTCAGCCGAACTCCTGCGTGCGGTCAACGATCAGGGCTATACAAGCCCGACGCCTGTACAGGAAAAATCTATCCCGGTGGTACTGGCAGGCCACGATATTCTGGCCGGCGCACAGACCGGCACGGGTAAAACGGCCGGGTTTACCCTGCCGATGTTGCACCTGATGCAGCAAAGCCATGTGGAGCGCCATCATCAGCGTCCGGTGCGGGCGCTGGTACTAACGCCGACGCGTGAGCTGGCGGCTCAGGTGGGCGAAAGCGTTGCCACCTATGGCAAACACCTGCCGCTGCGCTCTACCGTGGTATTCGGCGGTGTCGGTATCAACCCCCAGATTGAGAAGCTAAGGCGCGGAGTGGATATTCTGGTGGCTACGCCCGGCCGTTTGCTGGATCTGGCCAACCAGCGCAAGGTAGATCTGTCCAGAGTCGAGTTCTTTGTACTCGATGAAGCCGATCGCATGCTGGATATGGGCTTTATTCACGATATTCGGCGCGTACTGAAACTGTTGCCTGCACAGCGCCAGAACCTGTTGTTTTCGGCCACATTTTCAACAGAGATCAAGCAATTGGCCAGCGGCTTTCTGAAATCACCGGTATTTGTCGAAGTGGCGCGCAATGAAGCCACCCATCAGGTGACACAGGTCGTCCATCCGGTCAGCAAATCGAGGAAACGGGCATTGTTATCGCATTTGATTTCCGAGGGAAGCTGGCAGCAGGTGCTGGTATTCACCAAAACCAAGCACGGGGCCAACCGCCTCACCAAACAGCTGGAGAGCGACGGTATCCATGCTGCCGCGATTCACGGCAACAAGAGCCAGTCGGCGCGTACCAAAGCATTGGCAGACTTCAAGAAAGGCGGTATTCGCGTACTGGTCGCCACCGATATTGCGGCGCGCGGGCTGGATATCGATCAACTGCCGCATGTGGTGAATTTCGAACTGCCGCATGTAGCTGAAGATTATATTCACCGCATTGGCCGTACCGGCCGGGCCGGGCGTAGCGGCGAGGCCTTATCGCTGGTGTGCGGCGAAGAAGATAAATTATTGCGCGGTATCGAGCGCCTGATGAAAAAATCGATTCCATCAGCGCTGATTGCCGGTTTTGAGCCGCGACCGGAAGATGAACAGCAGGCCCAGCCGGAACAGCAGCGCGGCAGGCCGGAACAGCGCCGGCATAATCCGCATTCGCCGCGCAAACCGCGCAGCGCTCGTGGCAGACGCCCCGGCAGGCGTGAACGGGAAGCCAGAAAGGCGTCATGAACACACAGGTGGCTGAGTAAGTTGTTGGTATGGATGGACTTTTGGCGTAGCCTTGGTGCATGTCTTCTATCCAACAAATGCTGAAAAACAACCGCAACTGGTCGGAACGCATCAGAAAAGAGCAGCCGGGCTACCTCAAGGCCATCGCGCATGATCAACAGCCTGAAATCCTGTGGATTGGCTGTTCGGACTCGCGGGTGGGGCCGGATCAGTTAATCGGCCTGCCCATGGGCTCGGTATTTGTGCATCGCAATGTGGCCAATATCTTTGCCACCAATGATTTAAATTGTCTGGCCGTGCTGGAATATGCGGTTGATGAATTGAACGTGCCCAATATTGTAGTCTGCGGTCATTACGGCTGCGGCGGCGTGACTGCGGCGCTGGAGCATAGTGGCGTGAATCCGGTAGATTTATGGCTGGATCAGGTGCGCTTTGTGTATAACCGTCATGCCGAAGAATTGAATCACCTGGAACGCAGCGAGCGCGCCAACCGCCTGGCCGAGCTGAATGTCGAATCACAGGTGCATAATATTTGCCGCAACACCATTGTGCGCGAGGCCTGGAAGCGCGGACAGCAGGTCAATGTGATTGGCGTGATTTATGATATTCACGATGGCTTACTCAAACAGCTGGGCATCGAGTTTCGCAATCAGCAAGAGTGGGAATCCCGTTATGGCGAGGCTTTCTCCGGTTGAGGCTCTCGCCATAGTGCAGCTTTGATGTGATGCAACAGCACATTAAAAAAGCCTGCCGGGAGGCAGGCCTTTTTAATGTCATTGCACTGGCATTGCGGCTTATAATAGTACTGAACCCTTTACGATAAGGTGGGCGCCGCATTCTGATATCAGGTATCCCGTGAGGGACGCGCACAATCAAAGAAATATAAGCTCCCGTTCAGTTCGCATCGGCCCAGCATTATAAGCCGCAAAGCCAGTGCAACGAGTGAATAAACCCTACAATCCCGGCGCGCCGGGATCAAGTTTTTTCATCAGCCCCGACGCAATCTGATCTATGACCAGCCTCAGAACGGAATATCATCATCCACCGGCACATCACCGAAATCCGGTTTGCTGGCAAACGGATCGTTATTGCTCTTTGGTGCAGCAGCAGCGCCGCCGCCCTGACTCGGGAAACTGCCTGCCTGCTGGCCGCCGGCAGCATTGCCACCCTCCTGGCGACCGCCAATCAGATCCAGCGCATTGACACTGGCATCCACCGAGGTGCGTTTGTTGCCATCATTGTCGGTATAATCGCGCACCCGGAGTTCGCCGCTGATTGCGACCTGGGTGCCTTTGACCAGATATTGAGGCAGCCGACCTTCAGCGCGCTTGCCAAACAGAGAGCAACGAATCCAGTTTGTGCCCTTATTGTCGCCGAAACCATAATCCACCGCGACCGTAAATGAACAAATCGCCATACCGGCCTGCGTGAACCGGGTTTCACAATCTCTGGCCAGTCGCCCCGTAAAAGTATAAACATTCATATAAAAACACTCCCTCGCTTGCTGCGCAATTGTTTACACAATGCTGTGTCTGCCGCTTAGTGGCAGGCGCCGATCATAACCGGAATTTATGATTCATTCACCCATTTGATCGAACAGCCGATCGTCGGATGCTGTGGTTGCGGCGCATGTTCGCCTGCCACCATCCGTTCAGCCGCCGCCATCAATTCTTCACGCGTCACCCGGCTTTCATCCTTCCAGTTATCATCAATGCGACCATGATAAAACAGTTTGCCGGCGGCATCGAACAGGTACAGATCGGGCGTGCACTGGGCATCGAACGCTTTGGCGACGGCCTGTGTATCATCGGCCAGGTAAGGAAAATCAATGCCCCATTCGGCAATTTTCTCCTGCATGGCCGGGATGCCATCGGCCGGGTAATCCGGATGAATATTGGGATTGACCGCAATGGTATTGATGCCCATGGCTTTGAGTGCGGCGGCATGCCGGATCAGGCGAGGCCAGACGGCAATGGCATAAGGGCAGTGGTTACAGGTAAAGGCGACCAGCAAGCCCTGTTCACCGGTTTGCGCATGCAGTCGCACGCGTTCGCCACGCACATTTTTCAGCGTCATATCTGGCAGCGGCCAGCCTGTATCGACATGTATTGAAGCAACTAAAGCCATAACACTATACTCCTGTATCTAATCTTCATTCCACGACACTGGATTCATGCTGCACGCCGCCAATGTTAACATAAAAGTAACTCTTGAATAACAAAATGGAGTAGCTACCATTTTATTATTCAATCGTTGGGTAGTTGCAACCGCGACTTGCGTCGCTATTCCGCACGATAGCGCCATATTGCAAAAACAGCCTCGGAGGTGCGACTTCAGTCGCGCAAACACCATGGCAATGCGCGGCTAAAGCCGCACCTCCAGTGCAGCTGAATACAAATAAACAACGCGCGTTAAGCCTGTTCTTTCAGGGGGGTAATAAATTCAGCGCATAGTCCGTGTGGGTGGCGATTGGACAGCTTGAGTTCGCCATGATTGGCCTCCAGCAGCTCCTTGACAATAGACAGCCCCAGGCCATGACTATTGCTCTGCCGGTTGCGCGCCTTATCCACCCGGTAAAAGCGTTCGGTGACACGCGGCAGATGTTTTTTCGCAATACCGGGGCCTTCATCTTCGATGCTCACCTTGCAATGTTTGTTCATTCGAACCAGCCGCACGCTGATGCAGCCCCGAACGGGCGAATAGTTGATGGCATTGGCTAGCAGATTGGTGATGATCCGGTCTATCTCATCGAAGCTGGATGCCAGCATGACGCAATCATCATCGTGTTCAAAATTCAGTGACAGCTTCTTTTCACGGTATTGCGGCGCCAGCATATCGCAGCAGCGCCGGATCACCTCGACGCCATCACAACAGGCATGCTTGTCTCTTTTGCCGAATTCCGCCTGATCCAGCGTGAGCAGTACATCCAGCAGGTGATTGACATGCTTGGTTTCACTGGCAATCACGGCGGCGGCCTCTTTCCTGAAATCAGCCTGATCGCCAAAACTTTCCATGCTGCGGGCATAACCCAGCAGCGATGTTAACGGCGTTTTCAGATCATGCATCAGGTTGGATAAAAAGGTGCGGCGCTGTAATTCCAGATTGTGACGGACGGTAACATCGAGGCAGAGCAGCAATGCTTCACCGTTATCCAGCCGCGCCAGCCGGGGCTCCAGCACCCGGCCAGGCAATTCGATTTGCGGCAGTTTTTGCTTTTTCGGCAGCGCATTAACGGCCTG
>CAZXAI010000036.1:0-12942 GCA_964638265.1 uncultured Zetaproteobacteria bacterium | reverse complement strand
CATCGTTGAACATTGCCGCTCGTGCCAGAGGCATGCCGAATCCGGGACAGAACATCCCGGGCAGCGCGTTCACGCAGCATATTGTCTGTTTCCAATGCTGAAAGTTTTTCGGCAATGGCGGAAACAAAAAGCTGGTTCATGGAGGCGTGTTCACATCGAGCGCTTTTTTTAGCCACTGGCCGGATAACCCATCACCCCCCCCCGAACGCTTTACACCCGACAAAGATTTTTTGGAATCGACGCTGGATACGACCGAACTCAGGCGGCATTAATACCGGCATCAGCAACTGCCAGCCCCCCTGGATATAACGATTTTAATGACTTGTTGAATAGCATTATCGCTGTTTGAATGGCGGCATGGGACAGGATAATAATTGGCAACAGGTGGATCGGCCCGTAGAGGGGCAGGCGATCTGTTTTGATTTGCGCGCAAGCATGCGTCTGCCTGACGGGCAGACTATCGCACTGCAGGAGCAGGGGTTTGTGCTCTGTTTTCAGGGAGAGCTGCGAGCGTGGCGCAATCATTGCCCGCATGCCGGCTCACCGCTGGACTGGATCCCGGGTCAGTTTTTCAGTGAAGATGGTCAACAACTGGTGTGCCATACCCACGGTGCCCATTTTGAGCCATTGAGCGGTGCTTGCCTGTCCGGCCCCTGCCCGCGCGGGCTGTATTCGCTTGAATGTCAGGATTTGGGTAACGCTGTGCTGGTGCCTGTCTGCGTGGAAATCACGAAGGCATTATAACGACGTGCAGGCGCGCGCCAAAAAATCCATACGATCAATACCGAAGAACATTTCGGCGCGGCCATGATCTCGATGCAGGAAAAAAGTCGGCGCGCCAAATGCGCCCGCATCGAGTGCCCGCTTTGTCAGTTCATCCAGCTGATCTACCTGTTCGGTTAACCATTGCTGCGGCAGGTCATGCAATGCTATCACCTGCTCCAGCCAGCCGGCCTGTTTCGGATCGACAGCGCCCGACCAGATACTGTTAAATACGGCCAGCGAGAAACGTTTTCTCTGTTCACCTGCCAGCGCCAGAGCAGTGCGCATAGCCGGTCGACTATCAAAGCTGCCCGGCCTGATCATGGTAAACGGCACATCCAGAAATTTCGCCCAGCGTTTCAAGTCTCGCAGACTATACAGAGCCTTTTTTTTGATGGCAGACGGTGGCGTGTTGCCCGCCCAGTGGATCAGCTTGGGCAAATTGACCGGATGCCACTCGAAATGAACGCCGTGCTGACAACTGAATGCCTCCAGCCGGGTGGCCGCCAGGTAGCTATAGGGGCTGACAAAATCAAAATAAAAATCGATCCCCGGTTTATTCATGCTGGCTGACATACCCCTGTGGCCGAATAGCTACCGTATTTTTGATTCTGGTGCAGACTTGGCCGTCTTCCCGTACATAAGTCATCGTAAAACATGGAGTGGCATGACCATGTTCCTCCAATGACTGGCGTATATCATGTTCTGCCTGCGCATCAAAATCAAAATGCAATATCAGGCTGGAATTGCCTACCCGGATAAAATCCAGCGCCAGCTTTCTGGTCGCCACGCGATAACCCGGGAATTTTCTCAGGCAAGCCAATGCCGGCACAGGGTCAGCCAGGCTGGCCTGATAGCCGCCGAACATATTGCCGGCGGCATTGGCCGATAGCCAGTTCAACGGCAAGCGAATGCGCGCCATACTCCAGTCCTGCGCCAGTTCGATCACTTTGACACGCATCAGAAAACAAGGTGGATACCATTCAAAACGACGCCGGTCAGACAGAAAATCGAAGTTACGCAACAGTTTCAGTTCATTATGGCTGTTTATCAGCCGCACGAGCCGCAGCGATGGCAGCCATATTGACGATATCATCCACACTGGCGCCGGTCTGGAGTACATGCGCCTGTTGCGGCAGGCCGAGCAGAATCGGGCCAATGGCTGTGCCACCACCGAGTTCACGCAATAATTTATAAGCGATATTGCCCGCCTGCATGGTGGGAAAGATCAGCACATTGGCCGGATCCTTCAATTTACTGAACGGGTATTGAGCGAGAATGGTGGCATTGACCGCAGTGTCGGCCTGCATTTCACCATCGACTGCCAGATCCGGCAAACGCTCATGCAGTAAACGGGTAGCTTCCGCCACCTTGCGCGTTTCCGCATGATCCGCACTGCCAAAGTTGGAAAACGACAGCATGGCCAGACGGGCGCAGCAACCCAATGAGGTGGCGGTATCAGCAGATAATTCAGCCAGTTCAGCCAGTTGTTCAGCATCCATTTCCACATTCACCGTGCAATCGCCGAGGAAATAGGCGCTGTTTTCCATGATCATCAGATACATGCCATAGACATGGTGGGCTTTGCCGCTGTTGTCGTGGCCGAGCACCTTGAGCATTGGCCTGAGTGCATCCGGATAATGGGCGGTGCGACCCGATAACATGCCATCGGCAAAGCCCTGACGCACCAGCATAGCGCCCAGCACATTGATATCGTTGCGCAGCATTTTGGCGGCACTGTCGGGCAGGATGCCGTGACGATTGCGCAGCGCATAATAAGCCTCTGCCAGATTCTCGAAACGCGTATCTTCGACCATCGGATCAATCAGGGTGATGCCATCGATATCCAGTTGCGCCGCCTTGCATAATTGTTCCACTTTATCTTTCCGACCAATCAGAATGGGTGCGGCCACGCCGGATTCCCGCATCTCAATGGCGGCGCGAATCACCGTTTCATCCTCACCTTCGGGCAGCACCATCCGCAGCGGATTGGCCTGCGCTTTTTCCATAATCATGCGCATAAACAGACGCGATGAATCAATGCGACCGGCCAGTTCCTGTGCATATGCATCCGCATCCTGCAGTGGTTTGCGAGCCACGCCGCTGTCTGTTGCAGCCTGCGCCACAGCCACGGGAACCACTTCAATCAGACGCGGATCGAACGGTTTCGGCAGAATATACCTGGGGCCGAAACGCAGTTCGCTCACACCGTATGCTTTCAATACCGAGGCCGGCACATCCTGACGAGCCAGACTGGCCAACGCATGCACGGCGGCCACCTTCATCTCCTCGTTAAACGTGGTAGCGCGTGCATCGAGTGCGCCACGGAACAGGAAGGGGAAACCCAGCACATTATTGACCTGATTGGGATGATCGGAACGCCCGGTCGCCATAATCAGATCCTTGCGGGTCTGCATGGCCAAATCGTAGGCGATTTCCGGGTCAGGGTTGGCCATGGCGAAAATAATCGGGCGTTCAGCCATGGATTTGAGCATGCCGGGGTCGACAATATTACCCTGCGACAGACCGACAAAGACATCGGCGCCATCCATCGCCTCACTCAGCGTGCGTTCAGCCCGATCGGTGGCGAAATATTGTTTATGGGGCGGCAGTTCCTCTTCCCGGTCTGTGGCAATCACGCCCTTGCGATCCAGGAACAGGATATTGTTGCGTTTGGCGCCCAGTTGCTCAATCAGCTTCATGCAGGCAAAACCGGCCGCACCCGCCCCCAGACAGACGATTTTCACATCCTCAATCTGTTTATTTTGCAAAATCAGCGCATTGAGAAATGCAGCGGCCATAATCACGGCAGTGCCATGCTGATCATCATGCAGCACAGGGATATTCATGCGTTTCTTCAGTTCTTCTTCAATGATAAAACATTCCGGCGCCTTGATATCTTCGAGGTTGATACCGCCAAAGGTCGGTTCCATGCGGGCGACGGTTTCCACGATGGCCATCGGATCACTTTCATCCAGCTCAATATCGAATACATCAATATCGGCGAAGCGTTTGAACAACACTCCCTTACCCTCCATCACCGGCTTGCCGGCCAGCGGGCCGATATTGCCCAGCCCGAGTACCGCCGTACCATTGGTAATCACGCCGACCAGATTGGCGCGGGCGGTAAATTCATCGGCCAGCGCCGGATTTTCTTCGATGGCCAGGCAGGGTTCAGCCACGCCGGGCGTGTAGGCCAGCGCCAGATCACGCTGGGTCAGACACGGTTTGGTGGGCTTGATGCTGATCTTTCCCGGTGTTGGCGAGCGGTGATATTCGAATGCTTCCTTGCGCAGTGCTTCTTTAGGCATTAGTTACCCCTTTGGATGATACTGATGAACCGCAAGCATAACGCTGTATGATTGCCGGGTCATGGAGGGATTGATGAAAATCGGATTTGCAGGCGCAGGCGCGATTGGCTGTCATTATGGCAGCAAACTGATTCAGGCCGGTTTCGATGTGTTATTGCTGGCGCGCGGCCAGCAGCTGGCGGCCCTGCAGGCATCCGGTTTAAGGCACGAATCGCAAGACTCATGCACCCAGATTCCAGTTCAGGCGACGGGGGATGCCAGCCAACTGGGACGCTGTCAGATTGTGCTTGTCAGCTGCAAAATGACGGATTTAAATGACATGATTGCGGCACTGAAACCGGTGCTGCAGCCGGAAACATTGCTGCTGACGCTGCAAAATGGCGTTGAAGCGCCGGACAGGCTGGCCGCAGCATTTCCGAAGCACGCCATTGTCGCCGCAACTGCGTTTATCGGTGCGAGAATCGAAACCCCCGGACATCTGATTCATTCCGCAGCCGGCGGCGTGCGCATGGGCTTGTGGCAACAGGGGCGCGGTGAACGCTATCTGCAAACGCTGCTGGCGGCATTTCAGGATGCCGGGGTGCCGGTGCGTCTGGATGATGACCCGGCCGCCATGCTGTGGCGCAAATTACTGTGGAATTGCGGCTTTAACGCCATCACCGCCATCACCCGCCGTTATGCCCGCGACATGGCGGCACATGCTGAAACACAAGCCATCGTGCGCCAGGCGATGGCAGAAACAGTCGCACTGGCTCACACCCGGGACATTGCCATTGGCGCAGCGGATATAGACAAGCATATCGCAGTGACGCTGGCCATGGGGCCGGTCAAAACCAGCATGTGGCAGGATATCGAGGCCGGCCACCGCACAGAAGTGGACTACATCAATGGCTATGTGGCGACAGCATCCGAGGCATTGCAGATGCCAGCCCCGGCGAACCGGATGCTGACCAGTCTGGTGCATAGCATCGAACAGAGGCCGGCTATGCAGGCTCAGGTTTATGCAACGGCTCCGGTGCGCCCAAACAGTACCCCTGCATCGCATTGACACCGATCTGGTTCAGCGTCTCAATATCTGCCTCAGATTCAACATGTTCAGCAATCACCTGCATATCCAGCCCATGCGCAATGTCTGTCACGGTTTGCAGGAAAAAACGGTTATCGCTGTGTTCGGCGATATTGCGGATATAGCTGCCATCAATCTTGATATAATCCAGATTCAGATGACTCAAGTGCTGGAATGAACTCATCCTCGCACCGAAATGTTCCATCACCACCGCAGCACCATACGCATGCGCCAGATCAATAAAATGCTGCGCTGCATCGATATCTTGCAACAGACCATATTCACTGATTTCAAAACAGATCCGTGCGGCCGCTTCTGTGTGATCGCTGAAATAACCGCCCAGCCAGCGTCTAAAGCCTGCATCAGCAAGGCTGCGAGCTGCAATATTGATACCCAGTTTCCCGGATGTCGCATGTGCTGCCGGCTCCCCTTCCAGAACAGCGGTAACCTGCTCAATCACATAGCGATCCAGCGCCGCATGCAGATCCAGCCGCTCGGCCATGGATGCAAACAATGCCGGCGATAACTGCTCACCCGCATCATCCTGAATACGCATCAGCACCTCACGATACAGCTGTTCGCCTTGCCGGTTCAGCACCGCTTGCGACAGCAGTTGCATACGATGATCTGCCATCGCCTGTGTAATCAGCGTTTTCCATGCCTCATTGCCTCTGACTGCACTGTTAGCGGCCAAAATAACGCATGCATTGGCTCCCTGATGCTCGGCCTGTGACAGCGCTGCATCTGCAGCCGCCAGCAGCGCGCCCGGTTCCGTCTGAGCTGAGCCGCTGGCATAAGAAAAGTGGGCAATGCCGGCATGGGCCATATCATCAACAGCCAATGTTGTGGCCAGCCCGTCCAGCCCGGCGCACAGTGATGCCGCGAATTCAGCGACCATGCCCGCATCGGCCAGCGGCAGAATGACGGCAAAGTCTGTGCCGGTAATTCTGGCCGGCGTTGCAGCCTGAACAGCATCAGACAACCGGGTCAGCAACCGGCCGATTTCCACCAGCAGCTCGCTGCCGGCCTGATGCCCGTACTGCTGATTGTAAGCAGCCAGACCCTTGATGCGCAGCACGACCAGTGCGCCGGAACCGGCGGATTCCCGGTCTTTGATAGCCAGTTCCAGGCGGGCGTCAAACCCGCTCCGGTTCATCAGGCCCGTCAACGCATCATAGTGCGCCTGCCGGCGCAGTTGTTCGGCGCGCTGGCTCAGAGTGCTAATGAAGCCTTCCACCCTGGCCGACATTTTATTCATGGCCAGCACCACCCGTTTGAGTTCGCGCGTTCGAGGAATATGTTCAACAATCGGAAATTCGCCTGCTCCAATCGCCAGCGCCTGCCGTTCCACCGCATCCAGCGGCCTGAGCATGGCTTTGAGTATGATCAGCACCGCGACCAGAGACAGCACAAAGGCCAGCAGCGACCAGCGCAACATACCAACCGTCATATCCCATAATTTTTTGTAGGCATAGCCCGGATGCGCCTGCAATATCAGCCGCCCGCTCTGCGACCAGCCGCTGCTAATCACCGATTCAGCGCTGGGCGTGTCCAGTGTCAGGTGATGGATAAACCATTGCGGCACCCCTGCGATGCGGGCTGTGTTTTGCCGTTCAATCAGCACCTTCCCCTGCATGGTTTCCAGCCTCAGCGATTTATAGTAAGCGCTGTCAAATGCCGCATTGATCATGGTATCCATGGCGGCGATATCTTTCTGCTGCATATACGGGGCCAGCGACAGACCTAGGGCATCGGCGGCATTCTGTGTTTGCGTGGCCAGTTGCAGCATCAGATAGGAGCGTGTATTTTCCACGCTGATCCAGAAAATACCGGAAAAAATCAGCAAAAAAGTCACCACCATCAGTGCAAGCAACTGTCTGGATAAGGTCATCTGATCACCTGCCTTGCATCGTTTTGGCCGTATAACTGAGGCCGAGATTGCGTTGTTTTTTCATGCGGATATTCAAATCGCGCCACAGATTGATGCGCTGCGAGCCGCCGGCCACCCTGCGACCCTGGCCGCGTTCCCTGGACATCCACAGGTTTTTACCATTAAAACTGTACACCGGCAGCAAGTCATCACGTCTGGAGGCTGGCAGAATTTGATCCGTTAAATTATCGAGAATCAGCGGCTCGCTACCCGGTTCTTCATAATAGGCCAGCACCATATGAGCCTGATTCAGGCGCAGCGCCTTGACATAGGTGATGCGCAATTTTGCATCGGGCACGCCCAGCTCGCGCAGGGTGAAATACTTGGCGATGGAAAAATCTTCGCAGTCGCCGCCATTGGTGGATAAAAACTCCACCGGCGTGGCCCAGTAATCATTCCTGTGCCAGTGCTTTTTATCCGAAACAAACGGTATGCGATTGAAAAATTCATTCACGACATGGATGGATTCCCATTCGCTATCGCCCTGATTGCTCACCATCAGCTGCTGCCACGCCAGCACCCGCTGCTTGGCCGACTGACCGAACTGGGCGGCGATGCTGTTGAGCAACGCCGGTGAAAAGCCGTTGTTGGCCGCCATGGTAAGCGCCAGGGTAAACAGGATGGATAGAAACAACAGCTGCCGGCAAACAGGGAGGCCCGGCAACCGGTTCCAAAACCCCGGACTGCAACACAGTGTTGCTAACATGCCGGAATAACGCGCAAGCAAGCACTTTCAAATATTTGTTTTGTTGCAACAACCTGTTTCTGCATAATTAAACAGAGCAAAAGTCAGGCCAGACGACCTACGACCGGATTGCTGCTACAAGTTGCTCCAACCCCAGCTGCTGCTGCTCGCCGGTTGCCATGTTTTTCAATGTAGCTGCGCCGGCCTGCATTTCATCTTCGCCGATAACAACGACAAAACGCGCACCCTCGCGATCTGCCGCCTTGAACTGGCGTTTGGCGCTGCCGCCGCCGCAATGCACCACGCTGAAACCGTGTCCGCGCAAGCCGGCCGCCTGTTGCAGCGACCAAGCCATCACCGACTCGCCCAGCGCCACCACGGCGATGTCGATGCCAGCAGCTTCCGGTTCGCCCAGCAACATGGCCAGGCGCTCCAGTCCGGCGGCAAAACCGATCGCCGGCGTGGCCGGGCCACCCAGCTCTTCAATCAGGCCGTCGTAACGACCACCGGCCAGCACCGTACCCTGCGCCCCGAGTTGATCGGTAACGATTTCAAAGGCGGTGCGATTATAATAGTCCAGCCCGCGCACAATGCGGGCGTTGATGCGATACGGCACTTGCAATGCATGCAAGCCCGTCTGCAATCCGTCGAAATGGGATGCACACGCGGCGCACAAGTGCTGAACCATTTCCGGCGCATCGGCGAGCTCGCTCTGACAGGCGCTCACCTTGCAATCGAGCACGCGCATGGGGTTCTTGTCGATGCGTTCATTACAGGTTTCACACAAGTTTCCGGCCCGGGCCTGCAAATAGGCCAGCAGCGCATCGCGATAAGCCGGGCGACAGGCCGAACAGCCCAGCGAATTGATTTCCAGTTGCAATCCGCCGATGCCCAGCTCGGATAAGAAGTTGTGCGCCATGGCCAGTATTTCGGCATCTTCGAGCGGGCCGTCCACCCCGAACATCTCCACGCCGATTTGCTGGAACTGGCGTAAACGCCCCTTCTGCGGTCGTTCGCGACGAAACATCGGGCCGATATAAAACCAGCGCTGCGCACCGGCGCGGGTCAAGCCGCCCTGCAAATAAGCCCGCACCGCGCCCGCCGTACCTTCCGGACGCAGACAGATATGATCGCCGCCCTGATCGGTAAAGGCATACATTTCCTTGGATACAATATCGGTGGCTTCGCCGATAGAGCGCACAAACAGTTCGGTCGGCTCCAGAATCGGCAGGCGTACTTCGGAAAATGCATGGGTAGCGAACACCTTGCGCGCCGCCGCTTCCACCCGCTGCCAAAGGCGCACCTGGCCCGGCAGGCCGTCATGAATACCCCGAATACTTTGCAGTTTTTTAGCTGCCATGGTCGTCTTTCTCCTGTGATGCACGCATCAGCGCAGCGCGCCGTTCCACATCTTCCACCAGTTGATCAATCATATTGGCCGTTTTGACCTTCTCGGCTTTTTCACCGTCGCGGTACATCATATGCACCGGATAACCGCCGGTAATGCCGACATCCACCTCTTTGGCCTCGCCGGGGCCGTTGACCACGCAACCGATCACCGCTACATCGATATTTTCATGGATATGCGACAAGCGCTGCTCCAGTTCGGCCACGATTTCGATCACATTGAATTTCTGGCGGGCGCAACTCGGGCAGGCAATCAGGTTCACACCCCGGTGACGCAGACCCAGCGCTTTGAGAATTTCAAAACCGACTTTGACCTCTTCCTCCGGCTCCGCCGCCAGCGAGACGCGAATCGTATCGCCAATACCATCGGCCAGCAGCAGGCCCAGACCGATGGACGATTTGACCGTACCGCCAAACAGACTGCCGGACTCGGTAATGCCCAGGTGCAGCGGATAGTCCACCCGCGCCGCCAGCTTGCGATACGCGCTGACTGTCATCGGGATATTGCTGGCCTTCAGCGACACCTTGATATCGTGAAAATCCATATCCTCCAGAATACGGATATGACTCAGGGCCGACGCCACCATGGCATCGGCGCAGGGCTCGCCGTACTGCTCGTTAAACTCTTTTTCCAGCGAGCCGGCATTGACCCCGATACGAATCGAAACGCCGCGCTCCGCCGCCGCCCTGACCACCCGTTCCACCCGGTCGCGGCTGCCGATATTGCCCGGATTCAAACGCAGGCCGTGTACGCCGGCATCGAGTGCAGCCAGCGCCATTTTGTAGCTGAAATGAATATCGGCAATGATGGGGACACCGGTCTGATTCAGAATCTCGGGCATGGCCGCCGCCGAATCCGGATCGGGCACCGATACGCGCACAATATCAGCGCCGGCTGCTTCGAGCCGTTTGATTTGCGCCACGGTGGCATCGATATCCGTGGTCAGGGTGTTGGTCATCGATTGCACTGCAATCGGCGCGTCGCCGCCGACGCTGACATCTCCAAGCTGTACTTGCCGGGTGCTGTGACGCGGCTTTACGATGGTATCCTGCATATAACTCCTCTTCGGCTCAAGGCGCATGGCATTTATTCCGAACTCCCATGATGCGCCTGTTTCGGTTCTTTTAACAGCGTCAGGCGCTCCTGCAACTGCTGCGCCCGTCGCAATGACTCTACATATTCGGATTCTTCCGGCGCCAGCGCAACCGCATCACGCCAGTAGTGAATAGCGCGATCCAGTTGCTCTTTGCGAAAGGCTTCACTGCCTTTGGCGAACAGCGATGCCGCCATGGCGCGTGTTTTTTTCTGAATCTGGGCCAACAGCCTGTCAGCCCCCTTGCCGCCATTGCGGCGATAGATGTGAGACAGCTGTGTGGCTTTCAGCCAGTCGCCGGCCTTCATGGCAACCTGAATCTGCTCAGCCGTGACCTCTTTCACATGGCTGCTGCGCTGGATCAATACCGGCTTCACCGTAGCGGATGCGCCGGCGGACTCAACTGGAATCTTTAGAAACGGGGGGATCTTCTGTTTGATCAATGCCAGCATTTTCTGCCCCCTGATGCTGTCGGGTTGCAAGCGCAAATAGGATTCCATCTCGACATAGGCGATTTCAGGCCGCCCCTTGCTCAAAAAACGCATGGCTTCACGCCATGCCATGCTTTCCCGCTCATTGAGCATATCTTCATAGTGTTCACGCATACGTTCATAGACTTCATCTTTAGGGCTAATGCCTGTGGGTGGTTCATAGGCACGGGCATAAGAAAACAGCATGCGATCTTCCTGACGACGCAACTGCAGTAGCTTTTCCAGACGCAGCTGGCGCATATGTCGTTCCATTTCATCCCGTTTCTGTTGCATGATGGCCGGTTTAATCGTGACGGCCATGGCCTGATCATACGCCCACATGGCTTCCGACCAGCGCTGGCTGTTCTCCAGTGCTTTTGCATTTCTCAGGTAATGTATAAACAGTCGCCTGCGGGCGGGCTCAATTTTTTTATTCAGCAGTTGATGCGCTTGTTTGTAATAACGGCTGGACTTGGGCATGGCCAGCACCCGTGCTCTGGCTCGCATAATCCGGCCGCGCTTGAAATCATGCTGAATCACGGCATAGGGATTCATCATATTGAAGGTTTCGCCGCCCTTGATCAGCAGGTCATCCACAGCATTGTCCAGACTGTTTTTGTTGGTCTGACAGGCGGTCAGCATGATAGCCGCAATAATAAAACAACAGTATCGAATCATGAATCAGCCATCTCCAACAATCGAACGGTCTTCCTCTTGCAGTTCGATATTAAACGCCAAATCCACAACCTGTTCAATCTCCTGCTGTAAGCCCGGGCTGGCAATCGTGACACGTCCAATCTCTGTTTTTTTACTGACCCCCTTGATGTTACGCATGCCGATACTGTGAAAATCGAAGCCCTCGCCCAGCAGCTTGAATGTTTCGCGTGAGAGCATCAGTTCCCCGCCATGGCCGGAACCGCCCATGCGTGATGCGACATTCACGGCATCGCCGATCACCGTGTATTCCAGGCGCCGGGCCGCCCCGATATTGCCCACAATCACCTGGCCACAATTCAAGCCGAAGCGGAAGCTGATCGCATTGCCATCAGGACGCGTACAACCCAGCTGCATACAGGCCATGTTCATGGCCAACCCGGCCAGAGCCGCATTGCGCACATGGTTCTCCTCAATCACCGGGTGATTGAACACCGCCATCACCGCATCACCGATATATTTATCCACATGGCCGCCATAATAGGTAATGATACGATGAAACACCTCAAAATGCCGGTTCAGCAGGCGCACCACGGCTTCCGGCTCTGATGCTTCGGAAAAGGATGTGAAGCGCACCATATCGGCAAACAGCACTGAAACGGACTGGCGATGGCTCTGCATCTGCACATCGCCGCTTTCAAACACATCGTTGATCAGTTTGGGGTTGAGATAGCGGCCAAACACATCGCGCAGCTCTTTCTTATGCGCCAGTTCGCGCGCCATACTGTTAAACTGGGACAAGGCATCGGATAATTCATCATTGCCGCGCACCGGTAAATCAATCTGATAATCACCCTCGCCCACCCGGCGGGCAGCATCAGCCAGCATTTCTATTGGCCGGCTCATGCGTCCGGCAATCCAGAACACCAGCAATGCGGATATCAGCACCGCAAACACAGCGGCAATGGCAATCTTCTGCACCAGCTTGCCGGCAATATTCTCCCATTGCTGTTCAGAGAAACGCACAACAACCGTCGCCACCACCGTATTGGCATAGACGGCTGTTTTCATATACCACAATTGTTTGACGGCCAGGCGCTTCACCGCGCTGCTTCTGGACAGCCTGTTCAGCACGCTGTCATCCAGGTGTACGGAGCCGAAAGATTTTACATGGCCATCGTGAAAGCGTATCACCACGCCCAGTACAGTCGGTACTTTTTTCAGAAATCCCTGAACCACGATATCGGTTTCAGTGCTGCTGCCGGACAATAGCGGCAATTTCAATGCATCGGTCAGGCGATCGACTTGCAACTGAGCCTGCGCTGCCTGATTTTCCAGCCAGGCCTTACGCTCTATATCCAGCACAATAAAAAACAGTACGACAATTGAAAAGGTGACGACAAAACCGACCAGCACTGACCAGCGCCAACGGATAGGAATGCGGGGGCGTAGTTTTTTTACTGCTCGCACATCGCTTTCCCCGACTGGTGATGAAGATTCCAAAGAAATGATATCATGGTCAGACACAGCTCGACTCTAACGAAAGCACCTGACCGGGCAATG